>NZ_CAUFYA010000004.1:0-176562 GCF_959596855.1 uncultured Butyricimonas sp. | reverse complement strand
CCTTCTCCCGGCTCATCACCTGCACCCCGTACAGGGGATTGCTTTCCGCCCGTCCGGTCGCCTCCCCGTTATCCCCGCGCAACTTCAATGTCACGTTGTAACTTGCCGGTCCGGGACGCGTGAAACCGTACCCCTCCTGTTGAGGGTAGATATTCACATCGGCGTTAAAGCCCGACCAGTACTGCAAAGCCTTTATCTCCTCGGGAAATATACCCGTAAGGCGGTTATTATGCAAGGTCAAAGACATCAAACCGGTAAGGTTACCCAACGACGCGGGCACCGCGCCCGTCAATTGATTGTTGTACAAACCCAACGACATCAAACCGGTAAGGTTACCCAATTCCTCCGGGATTTCCCCCGTCAGCCGGTTGTTGTACAACCAGAGTGACTGCAATCCGATAAGATTGCCCAAAGCGGCGGGAATAGAACCCGTCAGCCGGTTATCGTTCAAATCTAACGCAGTCAAGTTCACCAGATTGCCCAATTCTGCCGGAATCGTTCCCGTCAATTGATTTTCACTCAAATCCAAATACGTCAATCCTGTCAGCTGCCCAAGCTCTGCCGGGATAGAACCGCCAAGCTGGTTTTTCCCCAATCCCAATTCCGTTACACTGGAAAGATTGCCTAATTCCGCGGGGATAGCACCCGTCAATTGATTATTATGCAAACTCAATTCCGTCAAGCCGACAAGGCGCCCCATGGCGGATGGGATTGATCCGCTCAATTGGTTAAAACTCAAGACCAGATAAGTCAAGCTCGAGAGATTGCCCAATTCTCCCGGGATACTCCCTTTCAAATTATTCCCGCTCAACTCCAACTCGACTACTCTTCCCTCCTCGTTGCAAGTTACCCCGTACCATTCCGACAGCGGCATATCACTACACCAATAGGTATTCTCCATCCAATTAGCGCCATCCGTCGCGTTGTACAAGGCTACCAGTATATCCCGATCCGAGAATCCGTCTTGGGAAACCCGAAGAATCACACTTTTTTCCGTCCCCGGCTCCCCGACGGTTACCGCGATCTCCCCGTCACGCGCACTGCCGTTATTGGCACCCGTTGTCACGGTGAGGGTATTCCCGCTAGCCGCGACAGTACACCACTCCGCCATTTCCGGGGTCATCGAGAACTCCCATGAACTTTGATTCGTGAGCACCAACACGTTTCGGGTTTCACCCGCGGGATCCATCCGCAGGGTATCGTGATTCAGCGTCAACGTCATGTTCGGCAACTGTATCACGCGAACTGTTTTCTGCAAACTACCCGCCGTGAAAGTGATCGTGCACTCGCGGGGCGTAGTCGTGTTGCTGTAGGCTTTCGTGTAAACGATAGCGTTATTGGCGTCTTCCATCAACTCGCACCAGTCCGCGCCTCCCGTCACGGATGCCTCCCACTCGTCGGCATTCGTCGTCACCCGCAACGTCGAGTACGATTCCGCCGCCGCCACCTTTAGTACATCGGTCGAAACCTCCAATGAAACAGCCGTTCCCAACTGCGCCAACGAAAGATTGGCAAAAGCATTTCCCGTACCCGACGCTACCGTCAATTCGGATTTCCGGGCATTGCCTCCGGTGTTTTTCTTCACGGAAATTACCATCTCATCACCTTCGGCACTAGCCTCGTACCAGTCTACCGGTGGCAAATGAAGTTGCCAATCGGGTTGATTCGTCACCACTTGAACACGATACTCTCCGCCATCAGCAGAAAAAGACAACATCTCCTCTGATAACAAAACCGCGGGAGCGGTACCCAATTGCTCCACCATCACCATCCCGGAAGCCGTCACGTCTGTCATGGCACTCGCGGAAGTCAAATTTATATACCCCCTTCTGGTATCCTTGCCCGTGTTTGCACCCCGCGGCTTGACACGCAATTTATCCCCGTCCCGAGTTACCTCGAACCAAGCATCATTTCCGCCCACCGCGCTATACGTCCACTCGTCTTGGTTGGTCGTTACCGTCACCTCTTTTGCCCCGGCATTTTCCCGTACGAAGTTCAAACGCGAATCCGAAATTTTTATCTGGGGCAACGTTCCCAACTGGAACACGGAAACCGTCTTCGTCAACTCCTTGCTCCCCTTTCCCACGGTCACGGATATTGTCGCCGAGCGTTCCCGGTTGAACGGGTTCTCGTCGACGGCAATCGTCAACGTCATGCCCTCTGACGTCACGCGGCACCACGACGACGCCTCTTCCGGCACATCCACCCGGTAAGTCTTGTAATTCGTCGTCACCATCACCGTGCGGCTCTCCGCCTCCGCCTTGAACTCCACGCTGGGATTCGAGAAATCCAACGTGGCCATCGGTCCTACCTCGTCACCCTCCGGGTCAAACTTATCCGGGTAGCAACCCGTTTGCCAAAGCCCCAACCAAAGCAACAAGGCAAACGCTTTAAATATTCTTGCTTTCATCATAATCCTCTCTAAATTTTTAACTTAACACCCCTACCGTTTCTTCTTTTTCTGGAAATTGATCACGAAACCGATACCGGCAGTGTAATCGCACATGAAATCGTCACCGATCAAGGCGTTAGCCGTCCCCGACAACACGATCGGTCCTAACCGGAAACTCAATCCCAGTTCCACCTCCGGTCCCTCTTGAAAGTCACTCACGTAACGCTCACCACTCTTGCTCTCCCACTGGCGACCGTATTTACCGAAACCGCCTCCCAAATGAAGAAAACACCAGCGATAAAGCCCCATGCTCACGCCGGCAATATAACTCTCCCGGATATACCCCTTGTCCGCGGAGCCTTTCGTGTCATACTCCTCGGTAATCTCCTCGATACGGAATCCCTCTTCTTTCACGTTCGATTTCTTGAAAGAACCGTAAAAACCGAAACGTTTCCCGAAACCTACACGCCCGCCGACAGGTGCCGTACCCGAGTACAAGTACTCCGCCGTCATACCCCAGCGGTAAGGACTCTCGTCGGGAGGGAACACCGTGTAATACAACCGTTGCTTCGGCGACATCACCAACCGCAACTCCTCCCTCACGAAACCCTCGGCAGAGATATACAACGTCCGCTTCATCTCGTCCGTCAAATCAAACACGAAACGATACACGTGCAACCCGTCCTCGTTCAGGCTCTTCTCCGGCTGCTCCCCGAAAGTAGACTTAATATTCAAATCCTCCAGCGGCGAGAGAAACTCGACACAAGCCTTCCCTTCCTCGGGAAAGAACGAGGTTCGTGATTCTTGTTGCTGAATCACCAACTTTTTCTGCGCCTGTAATTGGGCAAGCCCGACACAGCAAAACACCAATACCAATAAAAATTTCATACATCTCATATTCATAATTTTAAATCTCTATTTCACTACCATTCATGAAATAAAACGACTGTAACAAGTTCACTTGTCCGACAAAAAGCAAACACCCGCTCACTCCCCGTCATCGAAATCCGAAAGGGAGAAAATCTTATCGGCGGGCAAATCCGTACCGTCCTCGTACTTATCGGGTTGCCACGTGCGCACGTGAATCATCGGGTTCGTTTCATCCTTGAAATCCATCAACAGGAAAACGTACCCCACGTCATGGTAACGGTCGGACGTGAACCCCTGTTTCAACGTCACCCCGTAATAATGCTCCTTGGCGGGATGCTTCACCACCTTGATGTCGTCGAAAATGACACGGATCATCTTATTGCTATTGAACACGTTCCGCAAATTCGCCATATACTCCTGTTTCGTCTGGCGTTTATACTCGATGTCGTGATTCAAACGGAACGGGTTATCGCCACCCTTCACCGACTTGACCACTTTTCCCGTGATGATCAAAGCATTGTCGCTAAACACCTGATCAAGAAACACAAGGTCTTTCCGGTTGTACGCCGTCCGGAAATTCTCCACGAAATCGAGGATCACCTGCCTGCGGCGCAGATCGGTCACCGTGATATTACTCCGAATCACCTTGCTATAAAGATGCATCCCGATAGCGAAATAAACCCCGGTAATCTCCCCCGAACGGGAGAAATTCACGACAGCCTCCTGATAGGTGTCGTCCCCGTACGCCTCGGGGTCCAAAGGCTCCATCACCAAGGGGATATTGCGCACCTGATAACCGGAAGGCGTCTGCAAACACTTCTCGATCACCTCCGTTTCCGCACACCGAAACGGGCTCGTCTTCCACAACGCCATCACGTCCGACACCGCACCGCCATCCAACCCGCATCCCACCAACTCCGGCTGCCTCCTCTCGAACTGTGCCATATTCACCTCGGTCAACAATTTCGTGAGCGACTGCTGCACCCGCTCTTTCACTACTTCATCCTGCATATCCGTCAGGAAAAAATCCGTACTGTACTGGGCTGAAACATTTCCCCCGAGCATACAGCACGCGCAGAGAAATAACCACCCGAAAAATAGCTTCTTTTTCATAGCATTTATCTGTTTTTTCACACCTTATCAATACAACTGGAACCACACCTTGCCTTGGTTCGGGTAATTCTCGAGTCGGTCGCCCTCCGTGCCTTTTGTCAGGTTGCGCCGGGTTGCCGTTCCCTTGCCCAAGATAGCTGTCACCTCCCCCGAACGGGAGAAAATCACCATGTAACACTGCTCCGGGGTAACCGCGGAACTCAATTTCCCGAACATCAATTTTCCCTTCTCCTTCTGCTCCACGAAATAACGCTGCAACTCCTCGATTTTCCGGAACGTCAATATCTTGTCGAGCATCGGGTTACCCGTACCCCGGGGTGCCTCCTCCTTCACGACCTCGCGCACCACCACCGTGTCACGACGAGTAACCACTACCGTGTCTTTCCGCACAACCGTGACAGTATCCGTCACCCGTTGCACTTCGACCGTCTTCACCGTATCGGGCACCACCTCTTCTTTAGCAACAGCCGTCACGTCCACCCGCTCCTCACTACCGGTTGTATCCTTATCCACGAGAATATCCTTCACCGGAGTGTCCGCCAGAGTATCTTTTTTCACCGGAAGCACCTCTACCGAATCCTTCTTCTCTATCGTCTCCCCGGTAGTTGCTTTTTGTCCCGCGAACTTTTCATTCACGTCCCCTTTATATATATAGGCAAACACCCGCTGCTTGTTCTCCCGCATCAAAGCGATATGCTGCCACTTCTCCTTGATATGCGGAATAATCTCCTTGCCCACAGACAAATCCGACTGGACACCCAGTATCAGGTTCTGCAAAGCCAACTCCCGCGCGTCATTCAGCTTATCCATCGTGACATCCGCATAATAATAATTACCACTCAACTTGATTTCTTTGATTTTCGCTTTCTCCTCTTGATATTGTTCTTGCGCTCCCGCCACGTGCAAGACAAACAAACAGAGGAAAAACAGATACAACCGTTTCATAATAACATATTTAATAATTCAACTTTTTCGCTTTCGATTTATATTCCTCGAACAAATCCAACACGTTGTGCGTGGGAACATACGTGTACAACCATCCCTTCAAGGAATAATCCCCCTTCAAAAATTTCTGCCGGTCGCACTCGTAATACAACACGTGATTGTAACCCAAATCGGAGTTCACCATAATAACGGTACCCGTGACCTTTCCCCGGGCAATCTCCTCCACACCAAAATAAGGCACACACTTTTCACCCTTACAAAAAGCTACCCAACTATTAACGGGCAATTCCAAATGATCGTAACGCTTACCGTAACGCCTATGTTCAACCTCCATAAATACCTCGTGTCTGATCCGCTCCCCTTCCAAAAAAAGATTCGCGAGAGAGGCTTCCGGGCAATCCTTATCAAACAAAAGAGTAACCACACTATCAAGAGCAACATGATAATAACGGTCGGAACACAACGCCGGAATGATATAATGTTCACCCCTCCGCCTGTAATACCCGCACCCGGGGACAGCCGTCAGCACAGACAAAGGGACTTGCTCCACCGCCGGGGTTTCCGGCATATACAGGAACAACTCTTTCTGGAAATCATCCTCCATCTCGATTTTATCCTTTCCCGCGATTAACCCGTACTGTTTCGGGAAGGTCATCTGCAAAGTGCCCGTTCCGGTGTCCCAGCCCACCTTGTAAGCAGTCGTATCGGCAACGAACACGAAATCCGTCCCCGGCTGGATCGCCGCCACGAACGAAACCAACGCCACGGGACTTTTCTCGAAAGGCACCCCGTTCAACACAAGCCCGACCTTATCATCATTCAAAAGCCGAAGAATCTCGTCCGGTTTATCTATCAAGAGTAAACGCAACAAATAACGCTCCACGAAATCATAGACCGGACGCAAATACTCCGCCACCACACGTGTATCAAAAAGTTCCAGTCCGATACTCGAGATCAATCCCCCGAACCCCGCTTCCACGCGTACTCTTTTTCCCGGACATATAGCGTCGGCATCATATATTCCCGGCTTCATTGCCGATATACCGCAGGTTTCCAACATTTGTCCTATCTCTTCCAATTGCTTTGTCCGGTAAATCGTTTCCTCTTGCGCATACAAACAATTCACCTCCAAACACATGAACAAACAACAAATATACATCCATCGTTGCTCTATCATATTCCAATTCAAAACCACCTTTTTCACCTTCAACAATATTATTTTCAATCGATTAACGCACGATTAAATTCACAATTCCTCTATCAAAAAACGATCGTTTATTGATAATTCAATCTGTAACGAATGACGATTATCGACAAATTCACAAATACTTGATTATGAATTTCGAAAATAAAATAGCTATCGTTTACTAATAATGAAAAAAGTTTTATATTTGTACATGATTAAACGATCGTTTTATCACGTCACAAAATCAGCCTTACATCCAAAAAGATTTCAACCCTATTTTATAATCATCATTATTTCATCATGTTATTATCGATATACAATACATGTAACATTTTTTATTCAATTACAATTATTTTTCTATTATCCAACCATTAAAATAGGAGTTGAATGGGAGTTGAATGGGAGTTGAATGGGAGTTGAATAGGAGATGGTACTAATCAAGTATAAATAATATACAAATATAATAACAATAATTTTACTTATTTCACGATTAATTCTTCCCGCTCCAGTCTAAAACATTCCAGCGTACTCCTTTTTTTAATCTTATATTTTTATCTTTGCCCAAATTAAAAATTAAAAATAATTGTCATGAGGATGATTTATAAGTTTATTGTATGTATGTTTATCGTGGGGTTCGCCCTCCCCGGAAGCGCGCAGAATCAGGGCAAAAAATTCACGTTGAATGATTTCTGCCTGAATTACACCTTCAGGACGCAAGGAATCACGGGACTCCGCTCGTTGAATGACGGGGAACATTACACGGTACTGGAAGACCGGGGGAAAAAGCTTGTCATGTACAGTTATAAAACCGGAAAGGCTGTCGAGACTCTTCTCGATTTGAACGACCCGAAATACGGTGACGTGAAAATGATTCAAGATTACGAGTTCAGCCCGGACGAAAGCCATATATTGATTTACACGAATATCCAACCAATCTACCGTCGTTCATTCACTGCCGACTATTACGTTTTTGATTTCAAGAACAGGGAGTTGAAACCCCTTTCAGAGGGCGGCAGCCAACGTCTGGCGACTTTCTCGCCCGTGGGAACAAAGATAGCGTTCGTGCGCGACAACAATATCTTCATTTCCGACCTGCGTTTCGGTTCAGAGATTCAGATTACTTTTGACGGGAAATTCAACGAGATTATCAATGGAGCTCCCGATTGGGTGTATGAAGAAGAGTTCGCTTTCAACAAAGCTTTCGAGTGGGCTCCCGACGGGTCCGCCTTGGCATTCATCAAATTCGACGAATCGAACGTGAAAATATTTCACATGAACATGTTTCAAGGACAATCCCCCGCGCTAAAAGAGAACGCGACTTATCCTTCCAACTATTCCTATAAATACCCGAAAGCCGGAGAAGCGAACTCCGTCGTGAGTGTTCATGTATATGACATCAAAGACCGGGTTACCACCCCGATGAACATCGGGGAAGAAACAGACATCTACATTCCCAGAATCAAATGGACGAAAGACCCCAAGAGATTGGCAATCATGAAACTGAACCGTTTCCAGAACCGTCTGGAAATCCTCCTTGCCAACGCCCGCGTGGGAAGCACAACCGTTCTTTATCGCGAGGAAAACAAGTACTATATAGCGGAAGAAAATCTGGATAATCTGGTTTTCACCGAAGACGGGAAAAACTTTATCATGAGCAGCGAGAAAAACGGTTATTCACACCTTTATTTATATACCATGGGGGGCAAGGAAGTACAACCTATCACTTCCGGCAACTACGACGTAGCCGATTTCTACGGTTACGATCCGGTGAAGAAATTATATTATTACTCTTCACACGAGGAATCACCCCTTGAAAAATACGTTTATTCCATCGACGCGAAGGGCAAGAAAAAGAAATTAACTCCCACGAAAGGATGGAACGAGGCAGAATTCAGCAAATCGTTTAAATATTTCGTGAACGTGGTTTCCAACGCGGACATGCCTCCCCTGTACACGCTTTACACGGCAAACGGGAAAGCCGTTCGCGTGCTGGAGGATAACGCCGTGTTAAAAGAAAAACTCGGGGAATACAATGTAGCCAAGAGGGAATATATCCAAATCCCGGCTGCCGATGGCAAAACGCTGTTGAACGCGTGGATGATGAAACCGACCGATTTCAACGCGTCCAAGGCTTACCCGGTATTAATTATCCAATATAGCGGTCCAAATTCACAACAGGTAAGAAATTCATGGGGCATGGATTGGGCGCAATACCTTGCACAAGAGGGGTATATCGTGACCTGTATCGACCCTCGCGGAACTGCCGCCCGGGGAGAGGAATTTCGCAAATGTACTTACATGCAACTCGGGAAAATCGAGAGTGATGATATGATTGCCGCGGGGAAATGGCTCGCGGAGCAACCGTACATTGATGCCCGCAAAGTGGGGATCTGGGGATGGAGTTTCGGCGGGTTCATGTCTTCGCTGTGCCTGATGAAAGGGAACAATGTATTCTCGACCGCTATTGCCGTGGCACCGGTGACGCACTGGGGATTCTACGATTCCATTTACACGGAACGTTTCATGCGTCGCCCGCAAGACAACCCGTCCGGGTATAACGACAACTCCCCTATTAACTGGGTGAAGAACTTGAAAGGCAACTTGTTGTTATGCCACGGAACCGCCGACGACAACGTGCACGTGCAGAACGCGTACGAGTTGGCAGAAGCTCTCGTGCAAGCGAACAAACAATTCGACATGCAGATTTACACCAACCGGAATCACAGTATTTACGGTGGCGTGACCCGACTGCACCTCTACACAAAATTCGTTGACTATTTGAATCAACACTTGAAATAAAAAATGTATAAGTTGCGATTTAAATCGCAACTTATTTATTTTTTTTATAACTTGCCAACGATAGAAATAATTCGGATTTCACACTTTCGGTCTTCACGAGAACGGGGTTGGAATCTTAAACCATAAAACTAAAAAATAAAACGTTATGAGTAAATGTATCTGTACGTTAGAACCTCAGGCTATCTGGGAAAACTTTTATAAACTGACTCAAGTTCCGCGTCCTTCCAACCACGAGGAAAAAGCGAGAGAATTCGTGATGAACTGGGCAAAGGAAAACGGAATCCACGCTGAAATGGACGAGGCTTTCAATATATTATTGAGCAAACCGGCTACCCCGGGTATGGAAAACCGTAAAGGAGTGATTCTTCAAGGACACTTGGATATGGTTCCTCAAAAGAATGAAGACAAGCAACATGATTTCACCAAGGACCCGATAGAGGCATACGTTGACGGGGATTGGGTAACGGCTGACGGAACCACGCTCGGCGCGGATAACGGTATCGGTGTTGCCGCCGGAATGGGTATCTTGTTGTCAAAAGACATTCCTCACGGACCGATTGAAGTATTGATTACCGCTACCGAGGAAACCGGTATGGACGGGGCAAACGGTATCCGCCCGAACTGGGTAAAAGGCGATATTTTGTTGAATCTCGATTCTGAAACCGAAGGAGAACTATACGTGGGTTGTGCCGGGGGTATCGACGGGGAAATCGAATTCACTTACACGCCGGAAGCCGTTCCCGCCGGAAGTAAAGCATTCCAATTAACTTTAAAAGGATTGAAGGGCGGACACTCCGGAATGGATATCAATTTAGGCAGAGGAAATGCCAACAAATTGTTCTTCCGTTTCTTGAAAGCTGTCAGCAAAGAGTTAGGACTCCGCCTCGCTTCGGTGTCGGGAGGTAACATGAGAAACGCTATCCCGCGTGAAGCATTCGGTATTGTCACCGTTCCGGCTGCCAATGTGGATAAATTCCTTGCTAAAGTGAAGGAGTACGAGGGTATCTTTAAAGCAGAATTAAGCGCTAAAGAACCGAACCTTATCCTCACGGCAGAAGAAAGCGCTATGCCGCAAAACGTAATGCCGGAACAAACGCAATACAATTTAATCAACGCTATCAAGGCTTGCCCGAACGGCGCGATGCGCATGATTGACTCTATGCCGGACACGGTGGAAACATCCAACAATTTAGCAATCGTGAAGGGCGGTGACGGTAAAATCGAGATTTACATGTTGATGCGTTCATCCGTGGAAACAGCCAAGACATCGCTCGCGCAAGTAGTTGACTCCGTGTTTGAACTCGCCGGAGCTTCCAAGATTAATTTTGTCGGAGAATACCCGGGCTGGAAACCGAATCCGGATTCAGCTATCCGCAAAGAAATGGAAGAGGTTTACAATAAACTCTACGGGAAGACACCCGCTATCATGGCAATCCATGCCGGACTGGAATGCGGTATCCTCGGCTCGACTTATCCCAAGTGGGACATGATTTCTTTCGGACCGACCATCAGTTCCCCGCACTCTCCGGACGAGAAAGTAAACATCGAATCCGTTGGTAAATTCTGGGAATTCTTGAAAGCTACATTAGCTGCTATTCCGACGAAATAAATAATATCATTGAGAGTAACCTTTCCGATGAAGGAAGGGTTACTTTCAATATTTATCCTTCTTTTTAGCTATCAAGAGGAAAGATGTAATTTTATGAAAAGTTAGAACCCGTAAACACCTATATTTTACAATACTTACAAACATTTCCGCTACAACCAATAGTTTACGAAACATGGTTCCTTTAGTTACGACTTCTGCCTCATCTTCAAGTCATTTACTCTATTTTGCAATATTTTAACGACAACGTATTATTTTCTTTATTATCTTTGTAGGGAAAATTCATATTATTAGAACATGACTTTAAAGAAATTGACGTTACCGGAACTCTTGAAAACAAGCTGTTCCAAGTTTTCAAAAAATTTGTCTTTAAATTTTGTCGCAAGCGGAAAAAGAACTTACCAAGATTTATATAACGAAGTTGTATCTATTGCCAATCATTTACTTCATTTGGGCGTAAAGAAAGGTGATAAGGTAGCCATATTAAGCGCGAATATGCCGAACTGGGGAATCACCCAATTTGCCATCGCGAACATCGGGGCTATTGCCGTACCTGTCTTGCCGGGATTCTGCGCCACGGAATTGCAGAATATTCTGGAACACGCGGAAGTAAAGGTAATCTTCGTTTCCCGCCTACTGGCAAAATGTCTTGAAGATGTGAAAACACCTTATCTAGAACATAAAATCCTGATCAATAACTTCGCCACGATGCCGGAAGGATGTTACCAACCGGAAGATTTGGACAAGTTAGTACCGGATATCGATTTGAATAACACGACTCCTCTCCCGGAAATTTCCATCGAGGAGGAAGACATCGCGTCGATCATCTATACTTCAGGAACAACCGGATTCTCGAAAGGTGTAGTACTGACACACAAAAACCTCGTGTGGGACGCACGCCAATGCTGTACTATCCAACACGTGAGTGAAGCCGATCGCTTCTTGAGTATATTGCCGATGGCACATACTTACGAGAACACGCTGGGACTTTTGCTACCGCTTATGTTCGGTGCTCAAGTTTTCTATCTCGACCGTGTACCGACACCGAAATTACTGGTTCCGGCGATGCAGAAAATACGTCCTACCGTTGTTTTGTCCGTGCCGTTGATTATCGAAAAGATATATAAATCGCAAGTTTTACCCAAATTCACGAGTTCAAAACTCATGAGTGCGATTTATAAGTTTGCACCGACTCGTAAACTTTTGAATCGTATGGCGGGCAAGAAACTGATGGAAACATTCGGGGGAGAATTGGTATTTTTCGGAATCGGTGGTTCCAAACTGGACGGTACCGTGGAGCAATTTCTGCGGGAAGCTAAATTCCCCTACGCTATCGGTTACGGTCTGACGGAAACCGCTCCCATGGCTGCCGGTTCGAATCCTTCGCAAACATTCCTGCAAGGAGTAGGTCCTATCATGGAAGGGGTTGACATCCGTATCGACAATCCGGACAAATCCGGACAAGGGGAAATCTGGATTAAAGGTCCCAAC
This sequence comes from uncultured Butyricimonas sp., assembly GCF_959596855.1. Lineage (NCBI taxonomy): Bacteria > Pseudomonadati > Bacteroidota > Bacteroidia > Bacteroidales > Odoribacteraceae > Butyricimonas > uncultured Butyricimonas sp. Next base: position 164,160 of record NZ_CAUFYA010000004.1, on the reverse strand, counting down.
GTGATGCAAGGGTACTATAAACGCCCGGAACTCAACGCCGAGGTCTTTACTGAAGACGGTTGGTTTAAAACCGGTGACTTGGGCACATTGGACAAGAAAGGTCGTCTGGCTATTCGGGGAAGAATTAAAACGATGATATTAGGTGCGTCCGGTGAAAATATCTACCCGGAAGAAATAGAATCTATCATCAATAATTTCCGTTTCGTGAACGAGTCTTTGGTTGTCGAGAACAGCGGTAAACTTGTTGCCATGGTTCATTTCAACATGGAAGAACTGGAAAAACAATACCAGAAATTCAAAGATCAAGCCGGAGATTATAAAAAGAAGATCAACGATTATATCGAAGAACAAAAACAAGAACTTCGCGATTACGTGAATGCACGGGTAAATAATTTCTCAAAATTACAACTGGTAATGGTTCAACACGAACCGTTTGAAAAAACCCCGACTCACAAGATCAAGCGTTTTCTTTATAATAAAATGAATTAATCATTCTTTTTTATCTAGAATATTTACAAGAAAAAGAGGTTGCCTAGACAACCTCTTTTTCGATTCTTTCAATTTCTTGTATTCATTTTTTCATTAAATCCGCCGTGAAATTTCCATTTAATTTCGGGTCGAAAAGATTAATCAACATATTGATTATCTCAGCATCTGTCTTTAAAATCATTCCGGTAGACACGCTGATTTTAGCGGGAATAATATCTTCCTCTGTATCCATAGGTCCCAATTCGATGGAAATTTGTTTAATTAATAACTTGAAATCCGTCAAATTATTGTTCTGAATCAACTCTTTAATTCCGTCAATCTCTGAAATAAACGGGAAGTCTGCCAAAGGCAAAGATACATCTTTAAGTATGGTGATCGTGTCTGTTCGGGGAATATCCAAACGGAATTCATCTTCTTCGATCTGAATCGTGAAAGAATCCGGTAATTCCAATTTTGTCAGCAGCGGGGAGATTACCCGAATCAAATTACTTTCCTCTCCTCCCTCTTTTTCTATCGTGAAAGAGAGCAGAGCCAACAATTCATTCAAGGTTCCCTCGGGCAATTCCGGTATAAAATCATCCAACGCGATCTCTTTACCGGAAAAATACAAGGCAAGTCCCCAGTTCTGACTCATCCATTCACCGCACCAACGTTCACGGGGGTCCACGTAAGCCGTGGTTTTGAAAGGTTCTCCTTTAACCCATTGCGTGTATTCCTCCCCTCGGACTCCCCGCACTTCCCAATTATAATCCGTTTCACGTTGCAAAGACTCCGTCCCGAACGAGGTACCTTCCAATTCCATGGCTTCTCCCTCGTTAAATCTTATTTCATATTTATCGGCGTTTCCTTTCCAAAGTAAAATCGCGCTATTATACGTGTAGCTTGCTACCCTCAAATCCGAGGGGGCAACTAATGCCTCCGGGGTTTCAGTACCGGGATCAGGCACTTCCGGCTCGTTCTCGTTATCATCACTACATCCGACAAAAAGAGATGTCAGAAAAAGTATTCCTAATATGTGTATCCATCTAGTCTTCATATCCAATATTTTTAAATTCAAAAGGTGTTCGAGAGGCAAACATCAAGAGTCTTTATACCTCTCGAACAATCTCTATTTCAATCATTCCGTTTTACCGGGAGGAGGAGCCAATATAACCCCATTCTGCTGTTCTCGAATTGACCAATTAGGGTGACTCTCCATTTTAGACCACAAATTCAGCGGAATTGTCCCTGTCAATCTGTTGCCACTTAAATGCAAAACACTCGTCGAGAGAGAAAAACCACCTTCACTAATTTTCTCCGGAATAGCACCTTCAAAATTATTATCACGTAAATCAAGGTTGTTCAACTTGAAATTAGCAAAATCAACAGAAAGTTCTCCACTTAATTGATTATCTTGCAAATAAAGATCCTTCAAAGTGGTTACCTTAAATAAAGTAGATGGTATCTCTCCCACCAGCCTATTCGAATCCAGACACAAGTATGTCAATTTAGGCAACAACGCTAAAGTACTCGGTATTTCACCCTCCAACTGATTATTAGTTAATTCTATCCTTGACAATCCCGTCATGTTCTTATTCCAATCCATCGGTATGGTCCCCGACAATGAGTTTCTGGATAATTTAACAGTAGCTAATGCTGTTAATTTGCCCAATGAAGGTATCGTCCCTTCCAAACGATTATCCGATACATCCAATGTTTTCAAGGCATACATATTACCGATCTCCGGGCATAAGCCTATCAATCGATTGTTACTCAAGTCAAGCTTAGTTACTTTTACCAAGTTGCCGACAGAAGAAGGAATAATTCCCGTTAATCGGTTATTTTTCAATTCAATGGAAGTAACTTCCCTCATTCCGCCGATCGTTGCGGGAATATTCCCTGTCAATTGATTGCTATTCAAATTTAACGTGGTAACATTTACCAAATCCCCGATAGATTCCGGTATCGTCCCGCTAATATTATTACCGCTCATGTTCAGCGTGATCAATGATTTACATCCACCAATATCTTCCGGAATAAAATTGAAGTTATTTCCAGTGATGGTCAATGTTTTAAGATTCACTAGACTTCCCAATGAAGTACACAGGTCGGAGAACGAACTATTGGTTATAGACAACGATTCCAAAGCCGTCAAATATCCCACTCCACCGGGAAGAGCACCTTGCACATTCTTGCAATTGGACAAAGAAAGCGTCTTCAACGACACCATGCGTTCGACAGGTTCTACTGACGTGAATCCAGTCGTAGAAAGACTCAGGTATTCCAATTTTGTCAATTTTGCCCAGTTCTCCGACATCGGACCGGCAAAACCGGTTGTGATGGTCAATCTTTTCAAATTCTCGAGATCACCTATCACATCCAACGCATCATAGAAAGAGAAATTCAAGGTCAAATCTTCAAGACTTTCCAAAGCCCCAAATTCTACCGGAAATTCTGTAAAATCACCTCTCAACGATAACTTTTTCAAATTCGTCAACCTACTGATTTCTGGCGGTATCGGTCCGGAAACCCTACGCCCGGCAACAGTGTAACTACCACCGAAACTCAAAGTTTCCAAGTGAGTAAGTTCTCCGATTTTAGGAGAAATCTGTCCGTTTCCATCCGCCGGGAATGTAAGTTCAATCACTTTACCGTCACGTGTTTTCACCCCATACCACTCTTCTATCGGTTTTTCCATAGACCAAGCTTTTTTAAAAACGTCAGGCCAATTCTCGAAATCCAAAGCTAATGCTATTTCATAGATGATTTTCCGCTCGTCAAGATCCGCTTCTATACCTCCGGCCTGAACGACAGTCAATGTATCAACAGTTTCGTGATTATCTATCCCTCGCACAAAAATTTTAGCCATACGCTGCGTTTTATCAATCGGGTTCTCTGTCAATTTGATCCGCATACTTCCCGATGCTAACCCAAAAGTCACGGGAGCAGGCTGAATCCAATTAGCATGGTTGGGAATAACAAGTTCATAACGCCCGTCAATATTATCCGAGATGTTCAACGTGTAGGTTGCTTCTTCCCGCGGAGCTGTCAATACTCTGTCTACAACAAATTCGGAATCCTCGATCACAATAATCTCCCGATCTATCTGTAAAACTTTTATTTCCGCGTATAACGAGGGATTATTTCTATCCCTGACGGTAACCACGCAATTTCTGGTTTCTCCATCCATAAATTCATCTACTTGCAGCAACAAACGATCCACTCGGGGCGAACGTTGACGCCCGGGATCCAAACGCAGCCAGTCCACGTCTTGCGGAATCTCCACGTCATATGTTACATTCGAACGTAAATCAATTTTCAACGTCTGCCCCTCTAGCGGCACAACATATTCTGACCGGGAAAGCACAATAACATCCCGTTGCACTTGATAAACATAGACGGTATCTCTCAACTTCTCGTCCTCGACACTCATAAAAATAATCTCTCCTACCCGGGCACTTTCATCCCGTGTCGCATCAATTTTAAAAGACATGGATTTATTTTCCAACCCACGAGCCAAACCACTACTCCTGCCTTCCGGCAAAACCGTGATCCAAGAGGCGGATGCTGTCGGAATCTCTACCCGATAGTCGATATTAGTCTGCAAATTGACTGTTATCTCATCCCCTTCCATCCCAATATCGTCGAACTTGTCTTTCGAAAGAATGATAGCATCCTTCTTTTTCTGGTACACGGTCAATGTGTACTTCTTTCCTCCCGCTAAAAGCGTGACATTCACACTACGATCATCATACTCCATGTTGGGTTCTAGGGTAAAATTCACAATTGTCGTTCCCGCCCCTCCACTTTTCGGTTCATAGGAACACCAACCATCGCCTCCCTCTATCGTCCAATCAATATCTGAAGTAATAATTGTCCTCTCGGTAAGTCTTCCTGACGGAATAATCAACTCTAAATCTGATATTTCCACCTTGTCGGAGATAAACTTTTTCAATGATTCTTCCTCATCGCTACAGCTATACCCCATGTAGGTTATCAACAATATTATCAGTAATCTTATCGTTTTCATAATCTTCATTGTTAATTAATTAATCCCTACCTTCTTTCGCGCTACATAGTCCCCAAACGGTACTATCGCCGTTTTTAACGATAAACGTCTGCTTCCCAAAGGCAAGCACGGTCAATCCTTCCGATGTCAGAAACAATGGCTCCAATATTTTCTCGTAAGAAAAACCAAACCAAGAATAATCGGTATTCGTCACAGCCCCGCCAATCTCGTATCTCGGAAATTCAGGTTTCGTGAACACGATACAATCTCCGATTCCGTCATCCACAACCGTATGCGGGTATAAAGTTGCATAAGTGGCAATACCGGTTTCCCTACGCATATAGAGTTCCACCCCGGCGTAACCCGCCAGATTCCAGTAGAAACGAAATTCTTCTACTCCTCTATCTTTAGGAACCAACACGTCAAATCCACTTCCACACTCCACCAGATTAAAACCGTCATACTTTTTGGAAGCAGCGACAGCTCCCGGATAACGTACCAGACAATTCTGTTCTTTGTTTTCCGCTCTAAAAAAATGACCTTTCTCGTCGGCATCCACGATACTCATGACACCATTGGCATCAATCGTCACTTCCGAAAAAGTGATACCCGCAAAAGTGACCGGTTCATCAAAACGAATCCCCCGCGGAGTGGAAGACCACGGCAGACGATACGCCTGTACCGAATTTCCTTCCGGGCATACCATGTAAACCATACGCATTTTCTGGCTATACAGGAAGCAAGCCAGCTGATCGCCGATTTGTAAATAATGGTATAACGGTAGTTGCGGGTCAACAGCAAAACGCTGTACCATTTCCCGGTTATGCTCCATGTTATCCCAATCTTCCGAGGCTGCCCATTCCAATATCACTTTCCTTTTCTTTTTCTTCGAGAGAAATTCGATTTTCCGGTCACTGACATTCTGGATCAGGAACTCGTACTCCCCGCCGAAACCGAGTCCCGGTTTACCTCCGATAACATCGGGTGTGGGATCCGCCAACTTATGCAATAAGGAATAGGTTCCGAAACTTAATATCGGTCCTTGAGAAGTATTAAAAGAATAGTTACTTTCCGTCACATCTTGATCTCCGTCCCATTGCATCGCTACACGATTGCCGTCATGGAACCTCATCAAAAAGGTAAAAGCCCCGTATTGGCTCGTGTCCGGGTAATATACCAATTTCCAGCCGTGGGGAGCTTCCTGCAACACGGCTTCACATTCTTCTATGTATTTCGTGATCCGGTGAGTTGATATATCATCAAAAACGTAGTCGTTATTTACCTCACACCCCACGATGAAGGTCAACATCCCGATCAATACGTATATCATTATCTTACTCATAGCTAGTCGTCATTAGATTGTTCTTCTTCATTATCCTGTTTATTTTCCTTCAGAATCTTGGCAATTTCATCCTGCACCAGTTTACGCAATTGGTGCATATCAATTCCCCAAACATTCTTCATGTACTGTAGCATGATGGTTTCTTTTTCTTTCAATTTTTTCCTTGCTTCCTCAGAATCCGGGTATAAAAACATCCCCTGCCAATTTTCGTCATCCATCATAATAAATTTTGCTACTGTTTCAGCAAAATCCTCGTTAGCATCCGCCGCCGCATAATTGGACACGAAACCTAATTGATACGGGTCGGAGATTGCAGCCCAATTCGTCGTGTAGTCCATCGCGCTGATTTCCTCGAAAGCCGGCGGATATTTTTCCAACTGGTGCAAGATATGCACGTACTCGTGATGGAACGTATTCGTGTTCCGTAATAACATACCTTCCTCGTAAGGATCGGAATTGTTGATCGAATAGACCGTAATCCGGTTACCCTGTTCGGCTTCACCCAAAAGGTAAAGACCGTCCTCCAAGTATCCAGCCGACCCCACGAGCATCAACTGTTTCGGGGCTGTTTTATTGAAAAAAGAAACTCCCCCCAATTTAATATACGGCTCCATCCATACCCGACGAATCACATCGAGAAAGGGAATCACCCGGTCTTCAGAAGGCGGAACCAGATTCAGTTCCTGATTGGTCTCAAAGTCGCGCCATTTATAAATTACATCTATGTTATGAGATTGAGTAAAATTCTCCATGATCCAAACATCCGTTTCCGTCAACGGTTCTGGAGTCGTATCCAGAATTGTATCGGAAAAATCGTCATCATCCGAACAAGCTGCCAACAATCCGGTAAACAAGATTGTAAATATCCAATATTTTAAACGATTCATTTTCATAAGGATAAATTTAAGGTTAACGTTCATTGGGTATTACCCCCACCTTCTGTGCTTCCTGCGGGATTTGTAACGCACGTCGCTTATCGTAGCGATCCAAAGCAATCTCCGTTCCCTCCCAATGCAAGGTATGTACCACGGGCAAGTGGAAACGCTTGATATCAAACCAACGCATACCTTCTTGCATAAATTCCTTGCGTCGCAGGTAGGCAATAGCCATCATCAGGTATAATTTATTTTCATCGGCATCCAATTCTGCCTTATAGTGAGGTTCCGGACGCTGATTATCCCATGAAGGCTCTTGAAAATAGGTTATAATTCTCTTCATATTCACTTGATGCTTTACCGGATCGTAATCCGCTGTTCTCATGCTCAGGAAGCGATTAATCGTTTGCAAGGCACGTGTCGTATCCCCCAGCATCGTATAGGCTTCCGCCCGATTTAACGCAACATCTTCCACCGTGAACATTGGCATATTCACGTAAGTGTTTCCCCAGTTAGATGTTTCCGATATATTCTTAAAGTAAGCATAAAACTTGACCATCGATGACGCCGAAGTTCCCGTACCTTCCTTCCGGTACACCCAACGCCCGCGTTGAAGATTATTGGAGGAATTGGGATGAAATAAAGAATAAGCCATCGCCGGACTCAACACGTAACGCGAGTTCTTCGGGGGACAAGTCTGGTACAAATCATTCCAATAAGTTTCCATGCACACGGTAAGCAGGATATTTGCCAAGGCGGGATTCGTGTATTCTTTCATGTATTCCATGATAGTCATATTATTCAACACGCTATAATCCCGCATTTCCGTGGCAAAATTCTCCGGTGCCGCCTGTAAAGTATGGTAAACCACCTTATCCCAATCCGTACCCTTGTAAGTATAGAATCGTGCAGCGAACGCGTGAGCCGCCCGCTTCGTGAAATGGAATTTAGGCATAGTATAACTTTTATCGTCTATCAAAGCCAGACCTCGGCGAAGATCCGATTCAATCATATCGTACACCTCTTCCATTGTATTGCGCGTATACTCTTTGATCGCCACGGTTTCCGGCTCCGTCACGTAAGGAATCCCCGGAGCCGTCGATGCCGTGGCAGGATCGTAATGTTCCGCCCACAAATTAACGAGCAGGAAATGCCCCAAAGCCCGGCATAACAAGGCTTCACCCCGCATTGCGTTATAGTTCTCCTGATCCGGTTTACTGTCAATCACCCGCAAAGCATAATTCGCCGCGGCGATTCCCTCGTACCATCCTGTCCACACGGCAAAAGGAGAATCCGCATCACTATCCGTCCCGTCCTTCCAATGGTACATCTCATCGTCGGTTACCGCGGTCGCACAACTATTGCTGAACCCTCTATCCGCCACGTTATCACTCATCATCTCGCAAATCACAAAATAACTGGAGCGCGGATAAGCATTCACTAATAATTCTTTTATATCACTTGGACTCTCAACTTTTGCCCGATCGTCCGGTTCCTCATTCAGGAAGTCGTCACACCCGCAGAATAGCAGTAGTCCCATCATGATAAATGTCAAATTACTTTTCTTCATAGCAAAATATTTAGTTAGAATCCAAATTTCAATGTAAACGTGTATTGCCTCGGCACGGGAAGCGCAACCCCACCGGAACGCACGAACTCGGGATCTTGCCCTTTCAGTTTTTTATCCGACAATAACAGGGCTACATTAGAAATCGCCGCTCTTACGGATAAATTATTCAGCTTTATTTTCTTCACGATATTCGACGGCACGTTGTAGGTCACGTAAATATCTTTCAAGCGAATGAAATCCCCTTTAGCCACGCGTACGTTAGAATAATTATAAGCATTGTACGCTCTTTCCAGATAAGGGTAATTCTGATTATCGCGCACGGTAGGGATAGCCGGAATATTGGTTATCTCTTCATCTCCGGGCAACATCCAACGATCAGCAAATTCTCGTCCCATACCCAACAAATCGGAATACCGGGCACTGAATGAAGGGTAAAGACGCAATTTACTTCCGAACTGGTACGTGAAGAATATACCTACCTTGAAATTCTTGAAGTTAAACGTGTTGTCAAACCCACCAATCATTTTCGGGTCAACCGGTCCCTCGTAAATCAAGTAATCCGTTTTATTCACCTCTTCAAAATTAACCTCCCCGACAGTAGCCACCCCGTTCTCGTTCATCAACACGGGCATACCTTCACTATTCAATCCGACAAACGGTATGGAATAGAGTCCCCGCACAGGGTAATTCTCCTTCGGGTATCCCTCTACCGGCAACAAGTCTATCACCCGCGGGTTCGAGTACAAGTTGGTAATTTTATTCTTGTTGTAAGAGAAGGTCATATTTGTTTCCCACTTGAAACCACGGGTATTGATATTTTTCGTGTTCAACGTGAACTCGAACCCGTGAGAAGTCATATCCGCGTAGTTGGCAAACTTGAAACTCTTTCCCCCGATACCAGCAGACCGCATCAAACCGATCAAATCGAAACCGGAACGTTTGTACCAGTCAACGGTCAGACTGAAACGGTTATTGAATATACCCAAGTCCATACCGATGTTCAACTCGTATTGCTTTTCCCAAGTAATATCAGAGTTCTCCAGTTCCTCGATATAAATACCGTTCTCCCGGTAATCCACCGGACGATACTGTATCGCGTTTCTATATACCACTGCCGCATTAGTGGCGGGTCCCATGTTAGCCGTCAACCCGTATGTCGCGCGGAATGTCCATCTTGACAACCACTCGGTATGCCGCAGGAACCATTCACTCTTCAAATGCCATGCACCACTGACGTTCCACGTCGGCAGCCAACGGGAAGTTTTCGATTTACCCAATTTGTTGGAACCGTCATAACGTACCGTACCGTTCAACGTGTACCGCTCGTTGAAGGAATACCCCGCCGTGGCAAACAGAGCCACAAACCGATCGGTCATATTTTTGTAATCGAAATAAGAAAGTCCTTGTTCTATCGCTTTTTTCAATATCCTGTAATCCACGAAAGGAACATTTCCCCGGTCATATTGCATCCCGTAACCATAGTTCTCGGAAGCCGTACGTTTGGTACTTTTCAATTCCATTCCCACCAACACGCTCACGTTGTGGAAATCATTCAATAAATCGTTGTAACCCGCCATCCCGCGGAAATAATAGTTCAGCAGGGAGTTATCCGAACGGGTATAGAAACCACCTTTCGGCAACACGGAAACAGGTACCCCGGTAATATTATCCGGGTCCCGGTACAAATTACCGTTATATTCGCGTACCATCGTGTTATAATCCGCCCGGTAAGACTCCGCCATATTGGAATTTTCGTGAATCTGATGTTCCCGGCTACTCTTCACGTAACGCACGGAACCCATCAATTTCACGTTAAGCGGCCTCCACGGTTTCAACTCCACTTCCGCTTGAAACCGCGTATCCAACAACTCGATATCAATCTGGTTATTATCCAACTCGTTCAAGATGCTGAACGGGGCATAATTCATCACGTAATACTCGGGATTTCCATTGTCATCCCTCGGACGCAGCACCCGGCTTGTGTTTAAGGCATAACTGAACGGGTTGATATCAAACGCCCGCAAAATTGTTCCCGCTTGCGCATCCACTGACCGGGAAAGGGTTCCCGGTGCTTTCTGCAAACGCATGGAGCCGTTTGTCAATATGTTTATACTAATCCACTTGGCAAGATCTATCGTTGTATTGATATTCGCCGTAAAACGCTTCACGTCATCCGTGGGCGACCACCCCGGGTCACCGAAATAACTCAAAGAAGCATAGAATCTAGCCTTCTCCAATCCCGTTGTCATGGACACGGAATGACTTTGCTGTATACTCGGGCGGAAAAGTGCCTTGAACCAATTCGTGTTCAATTTCTCGTATTTTTGCAAGAACTTTGCCCGTCCTTCCCGGGTATTCTCAACTTCAAAACCCGACTCGTCATAATAGTCACTCAAGGCATCGTACATTTTACGATAAACACCACCGTTAGCACCGTTCCGTATCCCCACGTAACTCAGCCAGCCTTTACTTTCCAAATCAAGGTACACACCCATCTGTTGCTGGGAATTCATGATGTTGTACTCCCGATAGGAAGGCACTTGCCGCACGGAAAACTCTCCCGAATAATTCAACTTCATCTGTCCGACTTTACCCTTTTTAGTCGTGATTACAATCACGCCGTTCATGGCTCTCGCCCCGTAAAGAGCTGTTGCCGAAGCATCTTTCAATATCTGAAAAGTTTCGATATCATCCCCGTTCAGACCTGCCACGGCGGAACTGATCAAAGTAGTGGCGTCACCCGATGAAAGTTCGTCGGCACTAACCTCTACCACGTCTTCCAACACCACCCCGTCAATTACCCACAGAGGCCGCATTTCTCCGAAAATAGAAGAAGAACCTCGAATTTTCAATTTAGGAGCCGCACCGAAAGTACCCGACACGTTCTGTATGGCAACGCCGGCAGCTTTTCCTTGCAACATACGGGCGATGTCATTCGCCCCGTCCGATTCCAGCTGATCGGCTCTCACCACGGATGCCGCACCGGTAAAGAGTTTACGGTCAATCGTCTGGTAACCGGTCACAACGACCTCGTCAATAGATTGTACATCTTCCTGCAACACGACCTTTCTCAACGCCCTCGTGTCCGTGCTGCTTATTTCCCGGTTCTTGTAACCGACATAAGTAAATATCAAAGTATATTTCCCTCCCGGAAGTGTCAATTTAAATTTTCCATCGGCATCCGAAACCGTACCCGCTTGTGTACCTTTAATCTTAATCGTCACACCGGGAAGCGAAGTATTAGCTTCATCAAAAACCTGACCTTGTATAATGACACTGGAATCCTTTTTCACGGTATCCCGCGTGAAAACGTTCCTTGCCGTCATCACGTTACTTATCTCCCGCTCCGCGAACAAATGCCCGTTCCACGCTACAAGAAAAAATAACAGCAAGTATATATTTCGTAATTTATTCTGAATCATATTCATAAACATTCTTTTTAAATCACATCGATTATTCTTTTGTCAACACGATCCAACGTTTGGAGTCTGCCAGATTCACAAAATAATACTGATTATTACCGGCCGGAACAATCGTGAATCCTGCCGGGTCGGTGAAGAACCGCCGAAATGTTTCGTAAGTAATCTGAGATTCCATGTTCGACCAAAATTTATCATTATTACTCATCATCCTTCCCGGAATAAGCGAGAAGCGCAACTGGTCATCACGCAAAACCTCCATCTCCATACCCAAATCCAATGAACAATTCGCTTCGGCAAACCCGTTTTCCGCCCCGAAGAAACTCAGCCACGGACCGACCATCGTGCCATTGTAATTCAACTGCCACACGATTCTAATTTGTTTCAAACCGGCAAGCACCGCCAACGGATACCCGTTTTTCAACTCCTCGCACATAAACGACATATTGGAAAGCATTTTCACGATTTCCGACATAATAGCCATACTGGGTTCAAGTTTACCAATTTTCGCCAAACCAACCAGATCACTACCGCTCTGCATATCCCTCACCGAATTGTAGAATTGGAAAGGCGGTTTATGGCTATATTTCAAACTACCGATAACACCCGGAGTATTCGATTCAAACAAATCCTTTGCCTCGTTATATTTCAATGCGCCCAACACGACCCCGTTTACTTTAATTTTCGGCTGGAAGGCAATTCCTTCTTTCGTCCCGAAAACAGCCGTACGAGCCGTCTTGATTTCTTTCGTTTCATCATCGGCATACGTGTAACTTGCGCTACGGGTATCCGGATCATAAATCAGATTAATAGCCGTCTGGTTCATCATCAATCCCCTGAAAAAAGGTGCGTCTTTCGGTGGTGCCATCCGTTCGATATTCTTACGGGAAGCCTCCATTAACTCGGTCCAATCGGTTTCCTCAGCGGGAGTAAATACAAGTTTATTGCTGTATTTCTTTCCCAGAAACACGATAGAATCCGCCGAAATACTCTGTATCACGAACTCAAATTCTCCCTGTAATCCTTTTCCTTGGGGTTTATTTTTCGGATCTGCCAGATAGTGCAGGCAGGAATAAGTGTCAAAACTCAACACCGGACCTTGGGAAGCGTTAAAACTATAAGTAGAAAGCGTAGTTTCCTCCACGAAGTCGGTATACACTCTGACATTTTCCGAGTCCAGAAACTTCATCAACACATTATACCCCCCGTGGGTTTCCGGGTTAGGCACGTAAAGCATCCTCCAGCCGAACTCCGGTTTCACCAATTCTTGGGCACAATTATCAATCACTTTCTGAACCCGTACCACCGCATTCTCGTCAAATACCGTATCATTGTCCACGGTACAGGCAGTGAAGAATAGCCCCAGTATTATCCATGATAAATATATCTTTCTCATAATCTATGCTTTAATAGTTTCCTTGTACAACATCATCTATCGCCGTGTTTACAAGCTCCCGAAGCCTATCGATATCTATTCCCCACGACTCGTCAAGATAAGTTCTCACCATATCCAGCTTTTTCAGGATATTACTTTTCCCCGTTTCGTTCGAGATTTTCCCCAACAAGGCTTCCCACGATTCAGCCGTGTTTGTCACGTACTCCGCTACCACTTCCGCGAAATCCTCCCCCGGTTCTGCCATCGCGTAAGGTGTCACAAATCCCAGAGAACGGGCTTGTTCCACGCTATTCCCCGTCCATGTTGCAGAATAAGAATTCGGTGTAATCTGTTTAAATGCCAGATTATATTCCTTTTTCTGATTCAATATATGCGTAAACTCGTGGTGTAACACCCGGATGTAATGCATGACATTATCCCAATTTTTAGGATCATACTCCTCCAACTCATACAATACCACCTTTTTACCACCCTCGGCGGTACCTTGCGTCTTGGTACCGTCTTCATTCCAACCCGCACTTCCCAATAACAATATCTGCTTCGGAAAAATCGGGTTCATCACTTCCATCCCGCAAAGCTCCAGATAGGTATCAATCCACCCGTGCTTCACCATCCGCAAGAAAGGAACAATCGTGTCTATCTGCGCCGGTATCAAGTTCTTATTGGCTTCTGTTTCGATATCTTTCCAACGATAAAGAACCTCTATATTGTGCGGCTTCACGTAATTTTCAAAAATCCACGTGTCAACTTCGTTCCAGACAGGCTCCTTTATATCGTAGATCGAGTCGTCGAACTTGGCATTTTCACTACATCCCGTCCATAATGCTTGGAAGGAAATCAATATAATAATGCTAAATAAAACTTTTTTCATAATCATCCGATTTATCCATTAACGGGGATTCGGTTCCATCCCATAACTTACCGCTGTTACCGGAACCTGCAACAATCGCCGGGGATCGTCCTTGGTCAGAATATACTTATTCTGTGTTCCGTATTCCTTGTGTGTCACTTCTATATTGAAGCGTTTGACATCAAACCAACGCATACCTTCCGAGCAAAACTCTCTCCGCTTCAGATCAGTGATATATTTCAACACCAGCATCTGGTCTGCATCTATCTGATCTTTATACCATGGTTCCAATTCCACGCCATTCTTCTGTTCCCCGTAAAAACGTTTGATTTTTTCCAACGTCACGGTATGAGAAGTCGGGTTATAACTGGTAATGCGCGTACTCAGAAACAGGTTAATATCCGCCAGAGCTTTGTCATAATCCTTTGTCATCGTGTAGGCTTCCGCCCGGTTCAACGCCACTTCTTCCATCGAGAAAGCCACGCAAAAAACATAGGGACGCCCTGTTGTCGATCCGGGATACGTGTTCTTGAAATACTCGTATGATTTGTACAAAACGTAAGTCGGCGCTGCGCCGAAAATCGGATAGATCAATTTCCCGCCGCATACCGGATCGTTATCCGGGAATATTTCGTTCTTCTTGCTCAACGAAAGCCCGTAACGGGAGAAACTCTCCGCCCGCCACCAGATGGAAACCCCGTTGGTCAACAACAATATGGCAGGTTCCCCGTAATTCGTGTACAATTTCATGTACTCGATCACGTTCGAAGACACGGGCAAATAATTCTGCGTGTAATTTCTCAACAAATCTTTGTACCCGGTTCCTTCTCCCAAAACCTCCGTGCAATACGCCTGTACCTTATCCCACGAATCACCGCGATACAGATAATAACGGGCTGCAAACGCCGCCCCGGCAGCCTTCGTGAAATGGTATTTGGCAACATCGTAAGCGTTGTCTCGCAACAGAGGCAAACCTTCCGTCAAGTCACGCTCGATAAACTCGTACACCTCTTTCACCGTGTTACGGGTATAAATCACGAGAGCCTCCTTTTCCGGTTTTTCCACGTAAGCCACGCCTAAATCACTTGCCATCGTCGCCGGGTTATAATGTTTCCCCCAGAAATTGACCAGCATGAAATGAGCGTATGCCCTCGCGACGAGCGCTTCTCCCCTGTACGGTTGAAGTTCCGGGGTATTTCCAAGGTTATCAATGGCTTCCAGCGCGTGATTCGCCGCAGCAATGGCACGATAACAAGCATCCCAGTATTTCGTGGGTGAATCATAATCGTTGGTCGTGTTTTCCTCCCATTTATAAGCCTCTTCCTGCATCTGCGGATACACGGAAACCTGCCACGTACCCTTATCGTCAGCGTTATCACTCATCCACTCGCCTTGCAGCATATAATGTCCCTCCGGGTATGCCGAAACCAACAAGGCCTTGATCGACTCAACGTCCTTCAACTCGGTACGGTCATCGGGCACCTCACTCAAAAATGACTCACAGCCGAGAAAAAGAGTCGAAAACAATAATATAATAAAAATATACGATCTCATAAATATCTCGTTATTAATTAAAACCCTAGTTTCACAGCCAAAGTAAATTGCCTTGGTACAGGTAAAGCGACACCGCCGGAACGAGCAAACTCGGGATCCTGACCTTTCAATTTTTTATCGGCATATAGAATACACAAATTCGACGCTGAAACCCTGAAGGAAAGATTCTCGATTTTCCATCCTTTTATCCAATCCTTGGGTATATCATAACTAAGCGTGACCTCTTTCAAGCGGATAAAATCGCCTTTTGCCACACGTTCCGTGCTATAATTATAGGCATTATATGCTAACTCCAATTCAGGACTATTCTTGTATTGACGATGAGAAATTATAGCCGGTATCTTTGTATATTTTTCGTCTCCGGCAGCCATCCAACGATCGGCAAACTCGTTCGGGATAGCTTCATTATCATAGTAACGATATTTAAAAACAGGATCCAGCCAAATCTTACTCCCGAACTGGTAAGTAAAAAACACGGCTAAACGGAAATCTCCATACTTGAATGAATTATCGAAACCTCCCGTGAACTTCGGATCCGCTGACCCCATGTATTTCAAGAAATCGGTCTTCTGAACTTCTTGCAGGTTCAAATCCGACACCGTAACTTCATGATCCTGATTCAAATAAGTCGGCAATCCCTGACTATTCAAACCTTTAAACGGGATAGCGTACACACCCCTGACAGGCTTTCCCTCCATGGGCGCCCCACTCGGTGATATCAATTGCATCACTTGTGAATTGGAAGCCAGATTCGTGATTTCATTCCTATTGTAAGCAAATGTCAGATTGGTTGTCCACGAGAATTTCGGTCGGATCATATTTTTAGTATTAATCGTCAACTCCACCCCATTGGACTTCATATCCGCGTAATTGGCATATTTTAACGACTCCCCGCCAATACCCATCGTGCGCAGGATACCGATCAGATCGAACCCGTTACGGAAATAAACGTCCGTACTCACGCTCACCCGGTTATTCCAAAGACCGAGGTCTGCCCCCAGATTCAACTCGTATTGTTTCTCCCAAGTCAATTCCGAATTTTCCAAAGAGTGAATCACGATCTGATTTTCCTTCTCTGCCTGCGTGGGACGGAAAGAAACATCCCCCATGAACACGGCCTTCGCGTTCGTCGCCGGTCCCATACTTGCCGTCAGACCATACGTGGCACGCAACGTCAGCAAAGAGATATTATCTATATCCTGCATAAAAGACTCTTCCTTCACGTTCCAAGCCCCACTGACATTCCACGTGGGCAACCACCGGGAAGAAGTAGCCTGTCCCATTCTATTCGAACCGTCATAACGCCCGGTTAGGTTTAACGTATACTTTCCCGCCCATGAAAAACTTCCGGTTAAAAACATGGCAACAAAACGATCATACGCGTTCTCCAACCCGAAATACTGATCGTTCCGCTCCAGAATTTGTTTGATAATCCGGTAATCTATAAAAGGAACATTTCCCCGGTCATACTGGATACCGAAACCTTTAGAGTACGTTTCCCGACGATTGGTACTCCGCATTTCCATTCCCGCCATCACATTATACATGTGCCTCTCCGCAATCATTCCCGAATAATTGGTCGTCGCCCGAAAATAATAATTTAACAACCGGTTGTCCGTCCGGTTATAAAATCCCCCCTGCGGCAACACGGAGATAGCCGGCAACCCGGGAGTACTCGGATCATTATACAGGAAATTGTTACTACCGCGCACCGTTGCGTCATAATCAGCGCGATAACATTCCGCCAGATTGGAGCCTTCTTTAATTTTATGCTCCCGCGTGGACTTCACGAACCGTACTGCACCCAGTAACTTGATATCCCACCCGTCCAGCGGGCGAATTTCAAATTCGGCTTGAAATTTCGAATCCAGCATATCAATATCCAGATAATTCAACTTCAACTCCTGTATAATATTAAACGGGGCGTAATTCATCACGTAATATTCCGGGTCCCCGTTCTCGTCATAAGGACGCATCGTGCGACTCGTATTCAGCGCGAAACTAAACGGGTTCAAGTCAAAATTACGCGATATCGAACCGTTCACCGGATCGGTTTCACGTCCTATCGTACCCGGAGCCCTTTGTTTACGATAAGAGTGACTTGTCAGGAAATTGAATTTCAAATATTTATTTATATCAAAGGATGAATTCATATTGGCCGTGTAACGGGAAACGTTATCCCCGATCGTCCATCCCGGATCGTTGAAAAAACTCAAAGAAGCGAAAAAACTGCTTCTCTCCGATCCCACGGAAAAACTAACCGAATGACTCTGTTGTATGGAATTTTTGAACAATATCCCGAACCAATCCGTGTTCACCTTTTCATATTTCGACAAATAACGCATTCTATCCTCAGGCGTATTCTGTAACTCAAACCCGACCTGCGGGTCATAATTATCCAAAGCATCGTACATCTTACGATACACACCTCCTTTAGCCGCACGGGAAACGTCCGCGTAATTCAACCAGCCTTTTTCTTCCAAATCCCGGTAAAACATCATCTGCTGCTGGGAATTCATGATATTATATTCTTGGTACATCGGTTTCACCCGCATCGTGAACTCCCCGGAATAACTCACCCGCATCGAACCTTTACTTCCCCGTTTCGTCGTGATCACGACAACCCCGTTCATGGCACGAGCCCCGTAAAGAGCCGTCGCGGAAGCATCTTTCAAAATCTGTATATTCTCGATATCATCCGAGTTCACCCCCGCGACCGACGAACTGATCAACGTGGCAGCATCTCCCGAAGCCAAGTCATCAGCCGAAACGTCCACGACATCTTCCAGCACGATACCGTCCACCACCCACAGCGGCTTCTGGTCGCCGTAAATGGACGACGCCCCGCGTACCCTCATCTTCGGTGCCGCACCAAAAGAACCCGACACGTTCTGAATCTGTACCCCGGAAGATTTTCCCTGTAACATACGTCCCACGTCATTGGAACCCGCCACCGCCAAATCGGCTGCTTTCACGATGTCGGCAGACCCCGTGAACAGCCGACGGTCAATCTTCTGGTACCCGGTAACTACCACCTCGTCCACCTGCAAGGATTTGTCCTTCATGACAATCGATAAACTCTTTTGTCCCGTGTAAGGAATCTCCTGTGTTTCCATTCCCACGAACGAAAATTGTAAAATCATGCCGGACACCCGGTCAGCCTCGAACTTGAAATTACCGTCAATATCCGTGGCGGCACCGGTTCCCGTACCCTTCACGACGACAGCGACACCCGGAAGTACTTCACCATGTTCATCCTTCACCGTCCCCGTGATCGTGACTTTTTTCGGGGGTTCTTGCTTGGCGACCTCTTTTTTCTTGATCACCACGTTATTCCCGTTCACCGTGTAGGTCAGGTTGGTTGCCTTCAAACATGAATCCAACACCTGCAAGGCCGGACGATTCTTCACGTCCACGTTCAAGTTCACGACAGTCTTCACATCCTGTGCCCCGTACATGAACACGTAAACAGTCTGCTTCTGGATTTCCCAGATCACCTGCTCAAGATTCACTTTCGTCATCTTGAGCGTTACATTTTTATTTTGTGCCAGAACAGGATGCGTGACCAGAATCCCCCCCAACAACAAAATAAACAACTTACCTCTCGCTTTCGAACTTTCTTTTAGTAATTTTTTCGTAAACAAAGAGATACCTCCTTCGTTTTTTTTCATACATTTGTAAGATTAAAGTTCAACATACTTTAATTAATTGTAACAAACAAACACGTGGCGAGCTCCAATTCCCCACGTGTTATTTTTTTATAGACACGTAAACCGTATTATTTTCCAACACAACATTTACCAACTCCGTCCGTCTTAACATATCGAGGATGGGAGCGATATTCTCGTACCGGTTGATACATCCGCCCAATTCTACCCGCTTCGATTCTTCATCCAAGAACTCGAACTTCACCCCGTACCAACGGGCTAAATTACGGGCAACCCGTTCCATTGACGTATCTTTGAACTTGATTTCCGCATGATGCCAAGCCGTGTAAAGGCTCACGTCCACCTCACGCGTGTTCAACAAACCGGAAACCCGTTCGTACACGACCTGTTCCCCGGGTACAATCTCGTGCTCGTGTTCACCGCTTTTCACGGCAACCCGCC
The DNA here is from genome assembly GCF_959596855.1 of uncultured Butyricimonas sp. Taxonomy (NCBI): domain Bacteria; kingdom Pseudomonadati; phylum Bacteroidota; class Bacteroidia; order Bacteroidales; family Odoribacteraceae; genus Butyricimonas; species uncultured Butyricimonas sp. The sequence goes on along the minus strand of NZ_CAUFYA010000004.1, from coordinate 144,568 downwards.
CTTTCACCAACGTGGTTTCAAAAGAATTTTCGTCATCATACGCCCGCAAATTAAATTCCGTACCTAACACTCTCACGTCCATCCCTTTCGTTTTCACGATAAAAGGATGCAAAGAATCCTTTGCCACGCAGAAATAACCTTCTCCCTCAAATTCAACCACCCGTTCGCCATGGAACCTGACCGGATAACGCAATTTACTCTCCGCGTTCAAGAACACCCGGGTACCGTCCGCCAGAATCATCATATATTCCATCCCGTTCAACGTATGCATTTCATTGTACACGACTATGGTATCCTCCCCTTCATTGCTCCGCGAGTAGTCCAAATGATTGGATTCCTTGTATATGGTTACACCCCCGCTCTCGTCAATAGCTTGATTCCCGTTCTTATCAATCTTCACGATACGCCCGTCCCCCAATACCAAATGTGCCTCTTTGCTCACGTTTATCTCCTGCCGCGCTATCACCTCTTTCTTTTGTACTGAAGGCTGAAGTACATACGCCAGTGTTATAACCAACAATATCCCGGCAGCTACCGCAGCATAACTCATGTATACCCGCGACCGACGACGCCTTTCCTCCATCCTCTTCCTGTCAACCCGTTTCTCCATCAAGTACCACGCAGACTTCACGTCAGCTTCCGCCATACGCTCCAATTTCCGCCCGACAAATCCCTCCTCCGCGAAACGCCGGAAAAGAGCCTCGTTCTCTTCGGATGCAGCTCGCCACTCCTTCAGCAACAAGTCCTCCTCTTCGGTAGGCACATTTGCCAAGTGAGCCGCGATAGCTTTTATAATTTTTCTTTTTTGTTCTTCAGTTTCCATTACTATAAATACAATTCTAGTTTTATATTCTCACTACAACTTCAATTGCATTTAGGGGTAATGAAAATAGCGTTTTTTTTGAAAAAAAATTACACTTATTATCTAAACAACTGATTTAAAAGGAAAAGAAAAAAGAATAAAAGGATGAATATATCTTTTAACGCTTGTCGCAATTTCTGGTAGGCAATCTTTTTCAAGGTATGCAACGTACCATCGGCAATTCCCATTTCCTCGGCAATCTCCGCATTCCGTTTTCCCGCCATCGAACTCGTGATAATGCGGCGCATTTGCGTCGGGAGCGCGTTCACGGCCTTGTACAACAACAACAAAACCTCATTCTCGATCTCGTCCTCCTCGTAGGACTCCGCTCCCGCTTGAAGCATCTCTTGTATATACCGTTCCTCCACCCGTGATTTTTTCAACAAATTAAAACAACGATTTCGTACCGATACATACAGGAATCCCCGCACCTCCGATAAAGTAAAATACTCCTCCTTTGTTTCCCAGTATTTCAACAGCACATCCTGAGCCACGTCCCGACCGGCATCCGTATCCCGGATATATTTCATGGCGAAAGAATAAAGCACCGGATAGTAATCTTCAAAAAATACCCGGAAAGCTTTTTTATCCCCCATTCTTATATCCGATACTATATCACCAGTCATAAATATATTATTATAACAATACAGAATACCACGAAACGAACCTCTTATCCTCGTTCATTTACAACAAAAGTAATTAATATAAAAGAAAAAACAATAACAAAAAGAATTTCTACCTCTCAAAAATACCAAAGTTATTCCGAATACGACCACATGATATCCCCTCGATATTAATTTCCCCGACAAACCAATGGCCTGCCATCCGTGACTATCCCGAATTAAAATCCATCGTTAAAAACATTTACATGATAAAACAATACTGTAAAGATAACACCTACCCACCCTCTTCTCCAACTGTTTTTCACAAATACCCGATGTATTTTCACAAACACCCCAAAAAACGCCATGAACAGCATTCAGGCAATAATCCCCACAATCCACTACAATTATCTATCTAAAAATAGTATAATTTCCTTTCTCTAACCTGTCACTCCCGCTTCAATCACGTCCCCGAACGTCTTTGATACGGGAGTGAAACGAAAGTGATTCGTCTTTGATAAGGGAATACATCGAATTCTCCACGGGTTCTCGTCGGAAATCAATTATATATCCCCAATATTACTTTATATGAAAATCCAACAAACAATCTTCACCCAAAAACATCTGAAGGCGATCGCCGATTTTCAATTCTTTTTGGCGGAAAGAATTTCCACAATAGACTAAATCCCCAATTTTCAACATACAATATTCAGACATACCGGCAATCAATTTTTCCGGCAGCAAAGGAAGGTCGTTCATCTTCCTCCGGAAAACTTCCAACTCGTTTACCCGAAAACTATACTCGACATCCCGCAACCCCGAATCGCACTTTTTTAACACGGATACCGCGGCAGCCCCGTCAAAACCATAAGCCATGACAGCAGGTAACCCCATGCCCGCCAATCTCCGCCCGAAATCATCCGCATAGAATCGGATACCAACGCCGATCTCATCATAATAACGCCCGGCAAAACGCTCCGACACATGCTTACCAATCTTCCCCACCCGTAAAACGATCTGTGGGACACAACTCAATTCCCCAGCAAACGCCGGAATATAGAAATCATCATTATTCCTTAACAAAGCGTTATCCCCGATAACGTCATAAGCCACTTCTCCCGAAGCATTATATTCCGCGCAAAGTAATTTCATAACCGTGAACCCAAAGATTGAACCTCAAAAATATTCAATCTCCCAATCTAAAATCATAAATCTTAAATCACTAAATCATCTATTTCTCTTTTGGGTACATGATGCGTCCCGTTCGCCTCCCGCCAATACTTGAAATCCCCGTCTTTCATCGGTTCGAGCACCACCGTTTCCTTCGGCTTGCCGAGGGCTATCACGTACATAATCTTTAAATGTTCCGGCAATTGTAATATTTCCCGCAAAGCCTCGTTCTTGAATGCCTTGATAATACACCCGCCATACCCTTCTTCCACCGCTCCCAGCAAAATGGTCTGCGCTTGAACCCCGTCGTCACACAGGCAATTCTCCACGATAGAGGTATCCAACAACTGGATCAGATAAGCCGATGGACGCTCGCCTTCCTCCGGACCGTCCCAATCCTTCAAATATCCCGCCCAAGCTAACGTATGAAACACTTTTCCACACATCGCTGCGTCTGAAACCGGCTTATATTTCAACGCTTGCGCATTCCTCCCTGAAGCACAATAACGAGTCAGTTTCACGAATTCGAGCAATTCCTCCCGGGAAATCCAAACATCTTGGTAAAACCGACGATAACTCCTGTTTTTCAATAGCAATTCTTTCAACATAAATCCGAACAGATTTTGATATATAAATTGTAAATTTGTTCCGAAACAAAAATAATAATAAAATATGAATTCGTTTCTCCAATTGCTAGCAAAAGATTTGATTCAAAAATACGGGCATGAATTTGACAACCTGACCATTCTGTTCCCGAACAAACGGGCAGGACTCTTTCTTGCCGAAGAATTGGCGCACCTGATCACTAAACCCGTGTGGATGCCCGAAATCCTCACGCTTGGAGAATTTATCGAACGACAAACCGGACTGAAAAAAGCGGAAGAATTACCCCTTATTATAAAACTCTACAAAACGTACCAAGAATATTCCGGTACCACGGAACGATTCGACGATTTCTATTTCTGGGGAAACATGTTACTAGGGGATTTCGACGATATCGACAAATACCTCGTGGACGCCAAAGACCTCTTCTCCAACATCACGGCATTAAAGGAAATCGAGAACGCATTCCCTTACCTCACTCCCGAACAAATAGAATTTATCCAGAGCTTCTGGCGTAGTTTCAATGGCGAAAAATACAGCCGGGAACAACAGGAATTTCTTAACGTGTGGGATAAATTATATCCTACCTACAAAAATTTCAAGGCAAAACTAACCGGGGAAAACCTTTGTTACGAGGGTATGGGGCAGCGACTGTTCTGCGAACGGTTATCCCACTACCACACGGACAAACAACTCATTTTCGCCGGGTTCAATGCCTTGAACCAGTGTGAAAAAAGAATATTCTCCCACTTTCGGGACAGCGGGCAAGCATCTTTTTACTGGGATTATGACCTCTATTACTCGGCAAACGAAAATCACGAGGCGGGACACTATATCCGGGAAAACATGAAACTGTTTCCCAACGCCTTGGGACTGGAACATTTCAACAACTTTCGCTACAACAATAAAGAGGTAGAATACATCTCCGTTCCCTCCACCATCGGACAAGCCAAACTACTTCCAGTGCTCGTGGAGCAACTCCATCCCCAACTTCGAAAGACATATACCGACACGGCTATCGTCCTTTGCGACGAAACGCTGCTCACCCCCGTGATTCATTCAATCCCTCACTCGATTGACAAAATCAATATTACCATGGGGTATCCGGCACAAAACACCTCCGTGGCAGCACTAATCGGCATGCTGGGCGACCTAAAACGTTACGCCAAGCAAGTGGACGGCGCCACGCACTATTACTACAAACCGGTCATCGCCCTTCTCAACCATAAACTGATTAAAAGCAGTTGCCCGAATGACATCCCGGAAATCACGAACTACATCAACACGAACAACATCGTGTACGTGGCAGAAAAAAGCCTCCAATTCAGCGACATCACCCGCACCATCTTTTCTTCCTCCACGGAAAGCCTGCCGGACTACCTTCTGAATATCTTGAAAAAAATGATTGCCGCCTTCCGACCGGAAGAACAGGAAGGACTGGCTATCGAGAAAGAATTTCTTTTCACGGTCTTCACCGCCATACAGGGGATACAAAACACGTTCCGGGAAGAAAACATCGTCCCGGAAGACAAATTCTATCTACAGGTCATCAACAAAATCCTGCAAGGAATATCCATTCCTTTCTCCGGCGAACCGCTGGAAGGCATGCAAATCATGGGACTCATGGAAACCCGTATGCTGGATTTCAAAAACTTGATTATCCTCTCCGCCAACGAAGGCGTCCTCCCGAAAAGCGGACACGCCTCGTCCTTTATCCCGTATAACTTGCGTCTGGGATTCGGGCTCCCTACACCGGAACACATGGATGCCCTGTTCGCGTATTATTTCTATCGTTTGCTGCAACGGGCAGAACACGTGAAAATCCTTTACACGGATGTTACCAAGGGAATGACTAGCGGGGAAATGAGCCGTTTTCTTTACCAGATGAAATACGAATCGGGCTTACCCATCCGGGAAACCCATTTCCAAAATAATATTTCCGTGCAGGACAATCCTGTTATTTCCATCTCGAAAAACAAGGCCATTCTGGAAAAATTGCATCGCTACACGCTTCCCGACGAACGAGGAATCTCCCCGTCGGCACTAAACACTTACATGGAATGTCATCTGAAATTCTATTTTAAATATATCGCCGGAATTAAAGAGAAAGAAGAGATAGCCGAGGAACTCGACCAACGGCTGCTAGGTACCATATTCCACCAGAGCACCCAATCCCTCTACCAAACCTTCCCGAATGGCGAAATCACGGAAGAGGGGCTCGACTCCTTGATGCAAAATGACACACTGATAGAGGAACATATTCGCCAGTCCTACCTGCAACTATACGACTCCACGGTATCGCGCATGCTCGAAAGCGGTGCGAACGAACTTGTACTTTCCGTCGTGAAAAAGTACGTGAAAAAAGTCCTTGAATACGATAAAACCCTATGCCCCTTCCAGCTGATTTCCATGGAGAGGAAATACCGGATGTCACTCGAGATTAACACGCTCGAGCACCCGCTTGTCATTCACGTGGAAGGAGATATCGACCGGGTAGACCGGACAGACCGGGGAACACGAGTCATCGACTATAAAACCGGGGCAGACAAGACCGAATTCAAAGACCTCCCTTCTATCTTTGACTCCAACAACAGGCAACGCAACAAAGCAGCTTTCCAAACCCTGTTGTATTGCATGATGTACGAGCACGAGAATCCCGGTACAGACCCTATTTTACCCGGTATATACAGCACCAAACTACTGTTTACCCCGAACTATACCTACTCGCTGAAATGCAACAAGGAACCCATTCACCGTTTCAAACCTTACGAACCGGAATTTCAAGCCCTGCTAACCGAGTTGCTCGAGCAATTATTCTCCCCCGACGTCCCGTTCACCCAAACGGAACTCCCGGAAAAATGCCGCCATTGCTCTTATAACGAGATATGTAAACGAGGATAGCATCGCCCTCCCCACCAATGAGACATTCCTACCGAAGTCCCAACACAATCCTACCCAAGAACTACCCAAATCATCCCCTACATAGCTTGCACCCGTGCTTTTTCCACGACCTTTCTACTATGGAAAATATAGAATATCCACAAATTCATCGCGGCATCAACGAAGCTAGGGTATGATTACGGTATTACTTGGGTAGTTCTTCGGTAGGCTCTCAGTAGGTTTACCCGGGAAAAACTTTACAATCTCTCTTTCGCCATCAAATAAAAAGGAAGCCGGGAGTCGAGATGCTTTTTCACGTGACTCTCCAACTCTTCATCGGAAAGCCCCGCCAACAGGGGACGTGTTGCCCGCTGCTCCCGCAAACGCCCGATAATCACAGGCAAAGACGTATCTAAAAATAACGTGTGTCCCGCCGCATTCATGCGCTCCATGTTATCAAAAAAACACACCGTTCCCCCTCCCGTTGCCAGCACGAAATCATCCCCCCGGGCACAAAACTCTCGCAAGACATCCCGTTCCAACTCGCGAAAATACCCCTCTCCCTTACGAGCAAAAATATCCGGTATACAGCATCCGGCTCTTTCCTCCACGAGGGAGTCCAAATCCCGGAAAGGGATTCCCTTTTCTTCGGCCAATTCCCTCCCGAACGTGGTCTTGCCACTCGCCATATACCCGACAATGAAGAATTTCATAACCGTCAATTACTCGAAGTCCAGCTTCATCTGCGACTCGTCACTCAACATATCGGGATTCGTGATTTCGAAATCGACATCCGTGCCACCTTCTTCCGGCTTCTCCTCTTCCCCGCTATCTAAAGGTTCTATTTCCCGGATCTCCTTCACCTCGTAAGTTGTCAAACGCTTACCTCGTGCCTTATATGACTTTTCCGCGATAAACTCATCCGCAACAATCGCTTCCGCCGGACGATTCTCGTAACGACCGCCAAACACAATCTCGAACCGGGGACGTTTCTCCCCGCTCAAGCATACCAGATAGGAACCTTCACTCTCCCCGATAAACGAGGTAATTCTCACCATATCCTCAAACCGAAAACGCTTCAGGTAATAGTATTGCTGCTCGGAATCAAAGAACACTGCCGACCATACTTTCTCGGAATCAAATTTTTCAAATACAAGATATCCCTCCTCGTAGTGGTTGCTCAAATCATAATCGGAGGTATTATATGTACCGTTTTTATTCGCCACCAGTATCCGGTCATCTCCTTGGAATTCGCCGACATAGCGTCCCCGACCGTCCGTGTTCAAACGCAACACGTCCTCGTCCAGCCATATCTTGCGCCCTCCCAAGGTTGAAGCCCCTTTCTGTACCAGCGATATTTTGTGTATATCATTCTTGCTCAACAAATTTCCTTGAGAATCACGTCCCTTGATCGTCAACGTGGCAAAATCATACTCGGAAACCAGTTTCTTCATTCCCGGCTTCGGTTTCAGACATACCTTGATCACTTCCGCCTCCCCGTTCGGGTTAGCGCTGAAATACAGTACGCGGGAACCTGCCGCCCCTTTGGTCAGATTATACTGCTTGTCGCGGGTAATCCCCGTCACGCAAAATCGCTTTACGTACGACGGCCCGTATTTCCCATCCCGGTAAGCCACGTTATATATCGTGCGCTTGTCGTTCTTCTTGAAAACATTCACGTGCAACACGTCCTTACCCACGAACAGCTTATCCGCCACCTTCGTCACGTAATAGGTACCGTCTTTACGGAAAATAATCACATCGTCAATATCCGAACATTCGCAGATAAACTCGTCTTTCTTCAACGCTGTACCGACAAATCCCTCTTCCCGGTTGATATACAACTTCTCGTTTGCCACTACCACTTTCGTTGCCTCTATATTCTCGAAATTACGAATCTCCGTGAGGCGCTCCCGTCCCTTGCCGTATTTCGCCTTGATTCGCTTGTAATACTCGATCGAGTAAGGAATAATATGCTCTATATCGTGTTTCACCCGGGCAATCTCATCTTCCAATCCCTTGATATAATTCTCAGCCTGCTCGGAATTGAATTTCAAGATACGCTTCATCTTGATTTCCAGCAACTGCTTGATATCATCATCCGTCACGGGACGAATCAGATGCGCTATAAACGGCTCCAAACGCTTGCGTACATGCACGACAACTTCCTCTACCGATCCGCTCTCCTCGAATTCCTTGTCTTTATATATTCGCTCCTCGATAAAAATCTTCTCCAAGGAAGAATATTGCCAATCGGTTTCCAACTCTCCCAACTTGATCTTCAACTCCAACAACAACAGGGCAACCGTATCGTCCACCGATTTCCGTAAAATGTCGGACACGGGCATAAAGACAGGCTTATCGTTCTCTATCACGCACGAGTTCGGTGATATGGAAAGCTCGCAATCCGTGCAAGCGTACAAAGCATCTATCGTCTTGTCCGACGACACGCCCGCCGCCAGATGTACCAGAATCTCCACGTTTGCCGCCGTGTTATCGTCAATCTTCTTGATTTTGATTTTTCCCTTCTCGTTCGCCTTCAGTATTGAATCAATCAATGCCGTGGTTGTACGCCCGAAAGGGATCTCTGTAATACGCAATAACTTATTTCCCGCGTCTTTCTCGATACGGGCACGAATCTTCACGCTTCCACCCCGCAGACCGTCATTATATTTCGACACGTCAACCATACCTCCCGTCGGGAAATCCGGGTACAACACGAACTCCTCCCCGCGCAGGTAAGCCACGCAAGCATCTAGCAACTCGTTGAAATTATGCGGTAATATCTTGGATGCCAACCCCACGGCGATACCTTCCACTCCCTGTGCCAACAGCAACGGGAACTTGATGGGCAACGTGACCGGCTCTCTCTTGCGACCGTCATACGACAATTTCCAATTCGTGGTCTTCGGGTTAAAAGCCACTTCCAACGCGAATTTCGACAAACGAGCCTCGATATAACGTCCCGCGGCGGCATCGTCCCCGGTGAGAATATTTCCCCAGTTTCCCTGACAGTCCACCAGCAGATTCTTCTGCCCCAACTGCACCAGAGCATCCTTGATAGAAGCATCCCCGTGCGGGTGATACGACATCGTGCTCCCCACGATATTCGCCACCTTGTTATAACGCCCGTCATCCATCTCCCGCATGGCATGCAGTATACGACGCTGCACGGGCTTCAACCCGTCGTTCACGTAAGGCACGGCACGTTCCAGAATCACGTAGGAAGCGTAATCCAAAAACCACTTCTCGAACATTCCCGACAGATGCTGAATCGACCGCACCCGCCCGTTCTCCTCGTGATGTTCCGGTTCTTGAGGCACCACATCCTCTACTTCCTCGTTATTTATCTCTTCGCTCATACAAATTGAAAATTGAAAATTGAAAATTGAAAATGAATCACCTCATCCCAATTCCTAAATCTAAAATTTAAAATCTAAAATTATTAGATTTCATCCTTCTCCACGTACAAGTTATCAATAATAAAATCTTGTCGCTCGCTCGTGTTTTTACCCATATAATAAGACAAAATCGTCCCTATAGGGTCTTGCTTGGTCATGCGTACCGGTTCCAGACGAATATCTTTCCCGATAAACCCGCCGAACTCGTCCGGTGAAATCTCTCCCAAACCTTTAAAGCGCGTGATTTCCGGTTTCGGACCCAGTTGTTTAATCGCCTTCTCACGCTCCGCGTCGGAGTAACAATACCGTGTTTCTTTCTTGTTGCGCACCCGAAATAACGGGGTCTGCAAAATGTAAAGATGACCGGAACGCACCACATCCGGGAAAAACTGCAAGAAAAAGGTCAACAACAACAAACGGATATGCATCCCGTCCACATCGGCATCCGTCGCTATGATGATATTATTATAGCGCAACTCCTCTATCCCGTTCTCGATATTCAAAGCCGCCTGCAAGAGATTGAACTCCTCGTTCTCGTACACGATTTTTTTAGTCAAACCAAACGAATTCAACGGTTTCCCTCGCAAACTGAACACGGCTTGCGTGTTCACGTCCCGCGACTTCGTGATCGACCCGCTCGCGGAATCTCCCTCGGTGATAAATATCGACGATTCCGTCTTCCGCTCGTGGTTCGAATTAAAATGTACCCGACAATCCCTCAATTTCCGGTTGTGCAGGCTCACCTGTTTTGCCCGCTCCCGCGCAATCTTCTGTATACCGGACATCGCCTTGCGCTCCTTCTCGGTTTCCACGATCTTGCGCAGCAACAACTCCGCCGTATCCGGATTCCGATGCAAGTAGTTATCCAACTCCTTTGTCACGAAATCCATAATAAAATTACGTACAGAGGGTCCTTCCGGGGCAATATCTTTTGACCCCAGTTTAGTTTTCGTCTGTGACTCAAACATCGGTTCCTGTACCTTTATACTGATTGCCGCAATAATCGACGTGCGAATATCGGCTAAATCAAAATCTTTCTTGTAAAAATCACGAATGGTCTTCACCACGGCTTCCCGGAACGCGATCAGATGCGTACCGCCCTGCGTCGTGTGCTGACCGTTCACGAAAGAATAATATTCCTCCCCGTACTGCCGCCCGTGCGTCATTGCCATCTCGATATCCGTCCCTTTCAAGTGAATAATGGGGTAAATCCCCTCACCACTCATGTTCTCGGACAACAAATCATAAAGTCCCCGTTTCGAATGAAACTTCTGACCGTTAAAAACAATCGTGAGCCCGGAATTCAAGAACACGTAATTCTTGAACATCGATTCCAGATAATCCGAAATGAAGTGATAATTCCCGAATAACTCCTTATCGGCAATAAAAGTCACCAACGTACCGTTCGGCTCATTCGTCGGTTCAATCTCCCGTTCCTCCACGATCAGCGCCTTGCTATAACACACTCGCTTCGTTTCCCCGTCCCGGAATGATTGTATAATAAAACTCTCGGAAAGCGCATTCACCGCTTTTATCCCGACACCATTCAACCCCACGGATTTCTTGAAAGCCTCGGAATCATACTTCGCCCCCGTGTTCATCTTCGACGACACGTCAATCAGCTTGCCGAGAGGTATCCCGCGCCCGAAGTCCCGTACCGAAACCGTACGTTCCTCCACCGTGATAATAATCTCGCTTCCCGCACCCATCGCGAACTCGTCGATACTATTATCCACTACCTCTTTAACCAGTATATATATTCCGTCGTCCATCGCTGCACCATCGCCCAACTTCCCTATATACATACCGGGACGCAAACGTATATGTTCCCTCCAGTCCAGCGTACGAATAGAATCTTCCGAATAATTCTCTACCATATGTCCTCCATGTTTTGCACAAAAATAATCAAAACTCCGCAATTTAAAATCTAAAATCTAAAATTTAAAATCATAAATCGTAAATCTAAAACAGATACGTGATTTCCTTAAACCCGTAAACCCGTTCCATCCCCCCCGTATCCTTCAAAACAAGCTGCCCGTATTCGTTTATCCCCGTGACAGACGCCTTGAATCTTCCGTTCTCGTCCTCCCAATCGAACACCCCCGAACGCCGATACATCACTTGCAGGAAATCCCGTTCCAAAGCCGCATAATCATACACCTGTCCGTACCGCTTCCCGATACACTCCAACAGCTCCTCCAACGCCCGTTCCACTGGAATCTCCTTACCAATAAGTTGAAATAAAGACACCGGATTCGGTGCATCCGACAGGAAGCCGGACTGATTAATATTCACCCCGATTCCACACAACGAGCCCCCCACGTACGGTCCCATGATAACGTGTTCTATCAAAATACCCGATATTTTCTTATCCCCCACGTAAATATCATTCGGCCATTTCACGGTACATCCTTCCGTGTACCGGGAAATAAAATCGCAAGCCCCCAAGGCAATCACCATCGAAACGGCAAACTGCTCCACCGCCGACAACTCCTCCGGTCGCAATACCACTGTCATCGAAATATTTTTCCCCGGTTCACTCTCCCAATGGTTCCCGACTTGCCCCCGTCCCCGCATCTGCCTGTGTGTCATCACCACCATTTTATCCTCCAACACATTCCATCCCAACTTCTCCGCCTGATTATTCGTCGAATCCAACTCCTCGTACTCCAATACCCGAAATCCACTTACTTGATATTCACGCATAATTTCACTTTACATTTAAATATAACAATCACCACTTCTGCCTTTCAAGCCAGATTTTAAGAATCGGATCTGCTATAAAATATCCCTCCTGACGAAACTCAACTAATTCTTTTTCTACCATCGACTTACGCAATCTACTTATATTTGAACTCGATCCTAGATTGTATTCCGAAAGAACGGTAGCTATTCCGAACTCCTTATGAATCCCAGCCAAAATAGCCCGAAGGAAATTCATTTGATAAGTCGTCAACAATTCGGTTTGTTGCGTGAAAAGAGGCGTATTCTCGTCCAACAACTCGTTCAAAGCCCGAGCTACCCCTTCCCGTGTTGCCACTTTTTCCGTCTCCAAAAGAGTAAGCCAAGCCAGCTGTTGCACATAGGACGAATGATTTTCTACAATTCGACAAATCTCAGCAGCCAACTCTTCTGATATCACCCTATCAACTTTTTTGAATTGTTTACATATATAAGGAACCCAAACCTCTGTCGGAATCAATTTTAGATTAATTATATCCCCGAACTTATAAAAAGGCAAACTCCTCTTCTGGAACAATTCATCCATCAAATGTTTTCTACTTCCCAAAAGACAATAAGACACCCTCGAATTATGCTGCCACGCCAAACGCATTTTCTTCTGAACAATCACAGAATCGGGAAACTCTCCGATCTGTTGAAACTCATCGATACAAATCACAATCTGTATACCCTTTTTTTGAGCAATGCGCTCCGGCAACTGCAAAACTTCCTCTGCCGAATGTGTTTTTGACGTAATACCTAAAGAAACAGAATAATCCGAATCCGGTCCCACGCTAAACGCGAATTTCGGTGTTAATCTTGAAATAAACTCGTAAGCAATATCTTTCCACTCGTCAAAACGAGATGAAGTCTGTTTCAAAACAGCCTCGGCAAACATATTATAAAAGTCATATTCGCTCCGGCAAGGAAATATATCAACATAAATCACGCGCAATTTATCCGATTCCACTATCGCTTTCACTTTCTTTATCAAAGATGTTTTTCCCCAACGCCTCGGGGAAGAGAGGATCGTGTTTATCCCATTCTTAAAATTAGAGGAAAGACGGTGTATCTCTTTTTCTCGTCCGATGAAATTCTCCCCGCTTACCGCAACTCCAAATATGAATTCTTTTGCCATAATTACTCTATTAATAGCTATATTTACAACAAAGATAGAATTTTTCCTGAACTTACACAAGTTTGTGTAACACAAACTTGTGTAAGTTCATTTTTCGTTTGAAATCACATATACTCCCGGCTAAATTATCCCGAACGAGAAAGCAATATCCTTGGGAAAACCAATGGTATTCCCAAGGATACACTACCCTTCTGCCGTAGCCCTGCCAAAGCTTCTACAGAGCACAAATATGCCGGGATAGGGTTGCTATATTTGAGCAACGAAGAGGCTATGGAGGAGAGATATTATCCCCCTAGCAACAGGATAGAAATACGGATGATTTAAGATATGAATCTACACGGGTAACTCAACAAATTTCTTATTGTTTTTTTTCTGCATTTCATTAAGACGTTTCGCTATTCCAATGTTGAGGACGTAATAAACAACAATGCCCCGGGCTTTCCCGAGGCATAACAAATTCCGTAATAGAAAATCCGTCTCTCTCTATTTATCCAATCTTTAAATGCAAATTAAAATACCTTCTCATAAACCACACATATCCCCCACCAAGTAATACCAAGCTTGCCACCAAACAGACATAATGCAACTCCGGCAGAGCCAAATACATCGCAACAATCCCCCCTTGTACCAACATATACAACGCGGAAACCACCACATGCGGCATTTTCAGTTCGTTTGCCATCAATTGGTATGCATGCTTCCGATGCGGCAATCCTATATTCTCGTGCAACATCAACCGATGCACGATCGTCAACACGCTATCTACCCCGTAGACTACTAAAAATATGATATAACTAAAATCACCCGTCGTCAGTATTAATTTCCCCAGCAAAAACAAAATAATAAAGGCGATACCGACAGAACCGACATCCCCGGCAAAGCATTTTGCCTTCTGCCGGAAATTAAAAAAATCAAACACAACCACGCCTATTATCATCGTGTAAATCATATCACTTTCAACAAACGAAACAACCCGTGTATTCACGTAAACCAACCCACAAAGCACCACCAAACTATATCCTCCCGTGATTCCATTTATGCCGTCCATGAAATTATAAGCATTTATAATCCCCGTGCAAATCACCAAAGCAACAAGCAAATACCACCAAGGCAACTCCAGCATTCCCCACTGGTAAAACATTAACAACATCGCCAAGAAATGTATTCCTAATCTTAACCCGGAAGACACCGAACGCACATCATCCACGAAACTCACCCCAGCAATCAATGTTAACCCCAACATAAACCACGGGTACATGAAACCACTCGCCGCGAAATAAACCAACGCTCCCAAGTAAAATACAATTCCCCCTCCCCGCAACGTGATCCTCGTGTGCGAACTTCTCTCGTTAGGACGATCAATAATATTAAACCTATCCGCCAACCGAAAATAAACTAATTCCAAGGCAAATAACATCACAACCACGAACAAATAATACATCTGAACTCCCAATCTGAAATCGTAAATCTAAAATTTAAGATCAATAAATGATTCTATCGTCTTTCTAAGCCCATCCACGGCTCTCACCGGCATCCGCTCTATCCCCAACGCCCTCTTAATCTTCTCGTTCGAAACCACGTAATTCTCGGTCAACTTTCTCAACCGCTCCAGATTCAACGGCAAATGCAACAAAGTACCCAATCCAGCACAATCTTTCACCAACCCTTTATTCATATGCCATATACGTGTTTTTTTCCGCATCACTTCACACATAACCCGAATTAATTCATTCGTGGATACCGTTTCATCATCCGCCATATGATAAATCCCGGAAGGCACATCCTTTCCAATCAGCCCGTTCACCACGTAACAAAGATTATCCACCGAGGTAAACGACCTCCTGTTCTCGAAATCCCCCAACGGCCACGGAATCCCTTTCTTCACCACGTTAAACAATAAATTTAAATTTCCCTTGTTCCCCGGCCCATGAATCATACAAGGCCGCAAAATATACACCTTCTTCCCTTGCATTCTCAATTCCTCATTTTTAACTTTCAATCGCTCCAAAATATAATTCTCCGCAGCAATCTTACTCTCCCCGTAAGGTCCTTTCGGTGTCGGAATCACCTCCTCAGTCAATTTATCCCCCACCACAAAATCCGCCGCAGCCTTCACGGAACTGAAAAAGATAAACTTCTTGGCCGAAGATTTCATGAAGTAATCAAAAATTTCCCGGGTTAACCCCGTGTTTATCTTGAAATAAGTTTCCGCCACAGCCCCATTTTTCGTATCATGTGCCTTCCCCGCCAAATGGATAATCGTATCAGTCCTTTCCATACTATCCAATTCCTCCCACGAATAAGTCCTCTTCACCCCCTCCTTTTTAGGAAAAACAATATCCAACCCGTAAAGAACATGCCTCTCTTTCAAGGACAACACAAGATTGGAACCCACGAAACCGTGGATACCTGTAATAAGAATATTCATCACTAGTTTAAGACACTAAAATCTCACACAAACGGTCCATGCAATTCTCCAATGAAAAATTTTCCATACAATATATCTTTCCACTCTTTCCTAAAGCCAATCGTTTTTGTACTTCCAAATCTTTCATTTTTTTTATCTCCCTGACCAAACCTTCATAATCTCCGGCTGGAACAGCGTATCCACATCCAGCCTCCTGCACTATTTCAGCCCCCTCCCCGTTTAACATCGCCAATATTGGCTTGCCTGTGGCCATATATGCTTGCAATTTTGCAGGAACAGTCACGTTAAATATCAATTCGTCCTTTAATGTCACAAGCATAACATCCGCCTGTTTGAAAAAAGTGGGCATAGTCTCCAAAGGGAATCTTCCCAAGAGATGTACAGTATCTTGTAGTTCATTCTTTGTCATGAATTCATCCACCCAAACACGTTTACGTCCATCTCCAATAAAAATAAAATGAATATCTCTCTCATCTTTCAACATTAATGCGGCTTGCATGATATGCTCAAAATCCTGTGCCTCTCCGATATTACCGGCAAACATGATTTTAAACCCACATGGTAAATCAGGTATTCGACACTCATTACATTTAGAGAATATATTTTCCGCCCAATTGGGAAAATAAACCAATTTTGCCTCATTCTCCCCTTTCTCTAAAATTGAATTCCGAAATCCTCTAGAACTAATTAATATCCTATCAGAATTTGAATACACTAACTTTGTAATTCGAGTAAAGAAATTCAACACATATTTATTTCGAACACCTCCTGCAGAAACCAAACTTTCCGGCCATAAATCCAAAACCCAAAAATAAAAAGGAATTTTCAATAATTTCTTTATAACGATGGCGGGTATTCCCTGAGTTATTGGAGAAGGTTCGTGTCCAATAATCACATCATAGCTGTGAAATAAGGATAATATAAAACCTTTCCAAGAGGCAAAAAAAGCCCAACTAAAATAATTCAACGCCAATCTTAAACCACCCCCGCTTCCTCTAGGGAATAACCAAGCTCGCTTCACCTTTACCCCGTTAATATTCTCCGTGCATCTTCGAAACAAGCCGTATCCTTCGTAATACTTGCCATGAGGGTAATTCGGAATACCGGTCAAAACTGTAACTTCATGGCCTCTTTTTACTAATTCGAAGGCCATATCATTACTTTTAAAATTCTCAGGATAAAAATATTGCGTGACAATAAGAATTTTCATCATTCACTCCAAACCACCCGTTTCACGTAATCTGTATAAGAAAGAATTATCCGAACAACCTTATCACTCACGTTTGGCATGGAATAATCTTGCACAAGTCGGAAATTACGATTTTCCACGTTTTGATTTCCCAACTCTACCAATCCCTGCATCACCCTTTCCGGGTTCAACCCAACCATCATCACACTCGCCTCCTCCATTGCCTCCGGACGCTCGTGCGCCTCCCGGATATTCAATGCCCTAAAATTCAAAACTGAAGACTCCTCGCTGATCGTACCGCTATCAGACAGCACCGCAAAAGCGTTCAATTGCAGTTGGTTGTAATCACTTAATGCCATAGGTTTCATCAAGCAAACATTCTGATGAAATTCCACTCCTTTCTTCTCTACCATCTTCCGAGTTCTCGGGTGCGTTGACACGATAACGGGATAATTATACTTCTCGGCCACCAAATTCAAGATTTCTACCAAATGATAAAAATTCTTCTCACTGGCGATATTCTCTTCTCTATGAGCGGAAACAACGAAATACTTACCTTTTTCCAACTTCAATTCTTCTAAAATCAAGGAAGCCCTAATCTTAGGTAAATATTGGTGTAACACCTCGTACATCGGGCTTCCGGTCTTGATCACCCTGTCGGCAGGCAATCCCTCTCGTAACAGATATTCCCGAGCGATAGAACTGTATGTCATGTTTATATCCGAAATATGATCCACTATCTTCCGGTTACTCTCCTCCGGGACCCGTTGATCGAAACAACGATTACCCGCCTCCATGTGGAAAATAGGGATATGTCGTTTCTTGGCAGCGATGGCGCATAGACAGGAATTCGTGTCTCCCAGCACAAGAAAGGTATCCGGCTTCACCTCTTCCAACACGGGATCTATGTTTATTAAAATCTGTCCTGCCGTGCTCGTGGCGTTTGTACCCGCAGCATTCAGAAAATAATCCGGTTTCCGTAATCCCAAGTCCTCGAAAAAGACCTCGTTCAACTCGTAATCGTAATTCTGTCCCGTGTGTACTAATACGTGTTCGATAGCCGGACTGACATCCAGTTTTCGCAACACACACGCCAGCCGTATGATCTCCGGTCGTGTTCCCACCACCGTTAAAACTTTCAACCTTTTCATTGTTATATCTTAATATTGTGAATCACAAATCTAAAATCCTACACCTTTTCAAAATACGTATCCCCGTCCTCCGGGTCATACCACTCGTTAATCCAAAATTGCGTGTACAACTCCTCCTCGCCCGTGTTCATAATGTTGTGCGTGTACCACACCGGCATATCCACGTAAGCAGGATCCTTCTCGTCAAGATCAAAATTCAACACCTCGTCGAAACCCACTCTCCTCAATTGTATCCTCGCCTTACCCCGAATCACCGTGAAACGTTCGATCTTTCTCGTGTGATAATGATTACCTCTTGTCACCCCAGAAACCGTCGTCGAGAACGATACCTGCCCACCGACTCCCAAGCGTATAGTCTCCACAAAAATACCCCGCTCATCCTCGTGTTTCTTTAATTTCACAGGAAAATGAGTACCGTGATCTATGTAACTCCGAAACGTATTAAACAAGTTCACCTCATCCCGGTTTCGTAACACGGGAATAATACCTTTGTCAAAATACAATTCCTTATAATTCTCCAATAAGGCTAAAATCTCTGTCACTTTTTTCTCGAAATCCCAAGGTACCTCGTCACATTCTACCATGTTTCTATTGCCCTCTTTAATCTCCTGTATCTTTCCCAATACATGGTTACACAAACTTCCCACGTGTATTAATTTCACATTCCCGTCTTGCAAGACTTTGGGAATCTCCCCGTGCGTCAATTTGTAACAGAAAGTGGCAATAAAACTGTTATAATTCGGTCTTCCAAAAGGACCATAAACGTTCGGGACCACCATCCCCGTAAAACTTGCCCCATTCCGCCGTGCCCACTCTTCAAGTAAAGCACGTCCCTCACGTTTGGATTTCCCGTACTCGTTATCTTTCTCCTCCTGAATCGAAGACGAGAATAACACGTGAGGAGTAACTCCCTCCCGTTCCATAACTTCTATCAACTGCTTCACCAACCGAATATTCGTGTCTCGAATCACCCGCGGGTCAGGATGTCTGTTCATAGCAGCCAAGTGGACAATCACGTCACAACGCTTCACGAATGCCCGCAATTGGTCTTCTCGCTCGAAAAACGAGTCCTCGAAAGGTATACGTTCAAACACATTAGGTTGTAATTCCAAATGATTGGACAAGTGAGTACCGACAAAACCGGCTTGCCCCGTAACGCCTACTTTAATCATGTAAAAAGTAATTAATTGAAAAGAAAAATATCTTGATAAGCGAAAGTTAAAGACCTAAGTCTTCCCGTATAAATTGTAACTTCAATAACAATTGCTTCATTCCCTCCACGTCCAATCTCCTCGTATTATGCGAATGATAATCATCAATTTTCGCAATCTCCTCGTTCCCCTCTACGAAATATTTGTCATAATTCAAATCCCGCGTATCGCAAGGAATCCGGTAATAATCCCCCATATCAATCGCCTTTGCCATTTCTTCCCGAGTCACTAATGTTTCATACAACTTCTCCCCGTGGCGAGTTCCGATCACCTTTACTTCCGCATCGGAACGATACAACTCTTTCAAAGCTCTTACCAACACGTCAAGTGTTGCCGCCGGGGCTTTTTGCACAAACAGATCCCCATTATTTCCATGTTGAAAAGCGTAAATTACCAAATCCACAGCATCATCCAGAGTCATCATGAAACGAGTCATCCCGGGATCGGTTATTGTTACCGATGAACCCGATTTCATCTGCTCCACCCACAAGGGGATCACGCTTCCCCGGCTTGCCATCACGTTACCGTAACGAGTACAACAAATCGTTGTCGTCCCATTCTCTCCCAGTTGCCGTCCCTTGGCTATCGCCACCTTTTCCATCATTGCCTTGCTGATTCCCATGGCATTTATCGGGTAAGCCGCCTTGTCCGTAGACAGAACAACCACATTCTTCACTTCATGTTCGATAGCGGAATCCAGCACATTTTCTGTCCCTAACACGTTAGTTCTAACTGCCTGCGTGGGAAAAAATTCACAGGAAGGAACCTGTTTCAAGGCTGCCGCATGAAAAATGTAATCAACACCTTGCATTACACTGTCCACTGAACGTTTATCTCGGACATCACCGATGTAAAATTTCACCTTGGGATTTTGCAGGTGGTGACGCATATCGTCCTGCTTTTTTTCATCCCGGCTGAAAATACGGATTTCTTTGATATCTGATTTTATAAAACGCTGTAATACAGCATTACCGAAAGAACCGGTTCCTCCGGTAACCAATAAAATTTTGTCTTTAAACATAGCAGTAGCTGTTTATATTTTAATTGAAGTAGTCTTGAAAAAATAGTTTGATAGGGTAGACTATCTTAAAAAACTTTACGGAATCCCCATTTCTTCATTCTGTGGAAGTATTCAGAAAAAGAAGTATGAATTAATTTCCATATTCCGAATGTGTAAAGAAATAAGGCGATTGAACCGATTCCATGCATGTATTTTAAAACAAAGGCCGGGGTCGGTCCGCTTTTGATTTTTTTCATAGAAAGGGTATCGTACAAGGTGAGACCTTCTCCCGGTATACTTTGAATAATGTTCATTTCATACGGCCGGAGTTTCAGTCCGAAAGTTCTGATAACTTTGGCTCGTCCGATTTTTTTTGTAGTCAGCCAATATCTTTTATTTTCCCTGTTATTTTTCATCCCATAAAAGTCGATACACACTTCTTCTTCCTTTACGTCCAAGTAGGGCGCCAGGAATTTTCTTTCGAAAAAACCGTCATAAAACACCTTGCTCTCCGAGAATTCAGGGAGTTGATAATGTTCTTTTTTGCCGTAAAGCAAGGAAACCTGAAACAAGGTCGAGCCTCCGTACGAATGGCTGCCCGGATCATCGGAATTTGTTGTCAGGGATATGTGTGGATAAACAAAATATTTGTTGTTTTCAATACAATATTTGGTATGGTATTTCAGCCATGAACTTTTAGGCCAATGGCAAATAGACAAGGGAAGATGCGGTTGTTCCGTGAATTCTTCGGAATGCTTGCTATACCAAGTGATAAAATCCTGCCAAGGTTTACGTAACCAGACTTGCCCCCAGGATTGGGCACAGTTCATAAAATATACGTCATTTCCGTCCTGTTCCGGTAAAAAGAAACTGCGGGTGTGATAGTTGATGGCAAAACTGTATAAACTGATACCGGCAATGCATTCATTCCTATTGTATTTATTAACGGCTTGACAGGCAAAATAATAAAATCGGGGAGATACAAGCAGATCATCTTCCAGAATGATCACTGCTTCGTATTGTTCGAGAAAATCTCCGCATTTTAATACATGTTTACGTAATCCCAGATTCTGGGAATGCCTGACAATGTGTTTAGTCCCGTAAGGCCATTCAAAGCTTTGTGCATACTCGCTGACTTTATCGGACGGACTCTTGTCAATACTGATAATTAACGGAATTTCCTGTTGGGGGTAATCGGCTTGAAGCAATGAACTTAACAATCTTTGGATAGAATCCGGACGGCTATAACCGATAACCACGATGGCCACATTGGGAAAAACCTGCGGAATGTTATTCATAGGAAATTTGTATTGGAATATGTTTATTAGATCGGTTGTTTTCTGAGCTATTGAATAAATAGTATATGAATAACAGGAGACAGAAACTTAGAGGAAAGAAGAATCCTTTCAGGTTCATCGTGAGTACCCATCCCCAGATAAAAAAAGATAATTTCCGGGCATTTCCGCTTAATTTATGTGGGAAGACCAGTTTGTAGACAATCGTAAAAAGAAGGAGTAGTCCCGGAATTCCTATAAAATACAAAATACGGAGTACACCGATGTCTACATGCATGTAATAACTTCCATCGGGTAAAATAAATTGTCCATCACCAATGATATAAGTTGAAACGTGTTCGGGAACACCTCTCCACATATCGAACATTTCATTGGTAGAAGCACTCTCAGCTGTCCCGCTTGCAAAATAATTGGTTATAAGTTCCAGACCCCATTCCAGCATTTTGGGATTGAGATATTCTAGAAAAAGAATAAAGGCACCGAATAACAAGGGTATGGCAGATAAAAATATAAGGATATGTTTGAATAAAATACGGATTTCTTTTCTTGAAAGATAAATGATGAACAATATACTCAGCAGAAATCCGACCAGAGTTGTACGGGCAATCAGAGTTCCAGTGACCAATATCAATATAAAAATGATAAGATAAATATACTTACTCATTATTTGTTTGCTCTGAAACTGCAAATAAGTTGATAATAACAATCCCAAACATGAATAAGCCCCGCCGTTGAAAAAAGTATTTTCACCTAATCCGAACAAACGCATGAGAGAACCGCTTGAATCCGTGACTAAGTCCAATGTTTCCGAATTCACATTTTGTATACTTAATAGGAAATTGTATACGGTAGGGATTAAACTAGCCGAAAAAGCCAGAAGATTATTGGAAAGGATCGCCAGAACTATCAAAAGTAGGAATTTTTCTGTATGGTAAGGAGTTCCGTAAAGAAAATGTAAAGAATAGAGAACAAAATAAGCTGCAAAAAAATTGGAAATAAAAGAGATGGTTGTGGAAATAAAAAAAACATCTATGTCCCCATTGAAAATTCCTGCAATTAACGAAAAGGCTGTAAGCAAAAAAAACAGAAACAAAAGCTGCGATGTTTTTTTAATTCCCTGTTTATAATACTGCGTATGTTGCCATTTTAAAATAAAAACAAAAATTCCAAAAAGTGTCAGAATCTTTCTGCAAGTGAGGGGAAGAAAAGAAAAGCTGATGTTGTAGATGTACATGTTCAGCAAAATAATTCCCCAGAAATATGCCTTAAAAGGTAGATTTCTCATGCTTTTCTAATTTTCCGAAATAATTGACCCACTTAGCTATATTTACTTTCCAGCTTTTGAGTTGACGGATTTTCTCCTTGTTTGATGAGCTAAGAGCGTGTAAAGAGGCATAATTTTCAATCGAATAGTGTACATTGAACTCTAATTTTTCTAACGAAGTTGGCAAATAGAATATATTTTCTTCTTCCAGTTCATCGTACTTTAACCATTCCCCGTTTATAACAACATTGCCAGCTAAAAGATGCTCGGCCAGAGAACTGGAAAAAGCATCTGAAATTTGTATGTGAATAAAAATATCGGTGGCTGTAATGAGATCAGTCCAATCGGGATCCGGGATAAAATCCGTCAATATTCGGTAATTGCATTGTGTTTCCCGGAGAAGATTTTCTATCTCTCTGACATAATCCCTGTTTCCGTTATAAGTCATAGGAAATATCCATAAAATGTCTTTACCGAATGAAGGAATTAAGCGGATGATCTCTTTGTGATTCTGACCGAGAGAAGCATTATAACCGCACATGATAACATATCTGACAGAAGATGGAACATGGATTCTTTCCCGGACTTTTTTCGGATGTTGTTTTGCTTCATATAAACAGTCAATAATCTGAGACCCGAAATTCAGTTTGTCGATTTTCGCCTTGATAAACGGGTAGTCATTTACCATTTGTTTTTTCATGTGCAGAGAATCGCAAACAATCGAATCTGACAATCGGAAGACAAGAGATAAATAGTATTTTTTTATTTTTCCGCTTCTCATGTAGTCACTACCATATACAAAAGATGAAATTTTATATCCTTTCAACTTGGAAATCAGTTGTAATGGAAGAGTGTAACGGGAAATGAAATGAAATTGAACGATACATTCCTCTTTTTTCAAACGCCTGAAAGCCCCAATGCAACGTAAATAATTAATGAATGCCCGGAACAGAGGAAAACAGAAATTACACCTGTTAAAAGAAAAATGCTGCTCATAGAACCTGTCGAGATCCTGTTGCTGACTTTTTTCAGGGGCTAGGTCAAATCCATATATCCTGTAATCTGAAGCTTGTTTCAGATAGGAAGTAAATACTTTCAAATG
The DNA here is from genome assembly GCF_959596855.1 of uncultured Butyricimonas sp. Lineage (NCBI taxonomy): Bacteria > Pseudomonadati > Bacteroidota > Bacteroidia > Bacteroidales > Odoribacteraceae > Butyricimonas > uncultured Butyricimonas sp. Next base: position 120,551 of record NZ_CAUFYA010000004.1, on the reverse strand, counting down.
CTGGTGGCTTATTTCTCCCACCATTAGAATCTTTTTATTCATGCAGACGTATTGTCTTTAGGTATTCGTCCCATTCACCGATATCTTTCCAAGATTTTTCACTGACAGGGAAACACCCGATTTGTCCCCCGCGTTTTCTGATTTTTTCCATTAAATCGGTCATGTGGAACATACAAGCGGAAGGAATTTCTGCAATTAATTCCGGATTCAGTACATAGACTCCGGTATTCACCATCAAATTCATTTTGGGTTTTTCTGTCAATTGCATCAGAATTCCGTTGTCAGCAGTCTCAATTACACCATAAGGAATCTGATAGCTTTTAATGGCAGCGACAATGGTAATATCGTTGTGGTTATTTACATGATATTCATAAACATCCCGAAAATCCTGATCTACCATAATATCACAATTGGTGACAAAAAAAGGAGTATCTATTTTGCCTTTTAACAGCGATACACTGCCAATGGTTCCTAAAGGCCGGTTTTCTTTAAAAAAAGAAATATCGAAAGAAGGAATATTATGGGATAAATAATATTCGATTAATTCTGCTTTATAATTTACTGACACATAAAATTTAGAACATCCGATAGATTGAAATTGTTCCATGATAACCTCCATGATTGTTTTTTTGCCAATGGGGATTAGAGGTTTGGGCAATATATGTGTCAAGGGGCGGAGGCGGGTTCCTTCTCCTCCTGCCATAATTACGACAGGGAGATTAATTTTATCTCTTACCTGGATCTCTTTGTCAGGAAATACATCTTCCCAGAACAGCACATCTGTCATTTCCCCGTTTGATTTTAAAATGGGCAGGCATTCCAATCGCTCACGGATCATGATGTTTTTTAATATTTCCAGGGATTCATTTTCTTTACCGAAAATCTTGTCTGTATCCAGAATGGTTTCCACTTGTGCCGTAAGTGAAACATTCCGGATAATGGCACGCTGAATATCGCCTATTGTCAGTAAACCGATGAAAGAATCTTTATCATTAAATACAAATAATAATTTCGTTTTCTCGTCATCCATGGTTTTCAGGCACTGAATGAGTGTCGTTTCCGGATGAACAATACGACTGGATATTCTATTAAGATAAGATGTCATTGGGATATAATCAATCGTCAGCAAGACGGCAGCACCGACTTTTATTATGGCTGACAAGGTTTGTAAATACTAAAGCAGGAAAGTTAAAAAATCACCAAAATTGAAACGTATAAAAATTGCAGCTACAAAAGGGCTGTTCTTACACCGCTGGGTATGTTGACCACTCTTTCTTCAAACCATTGGGTATTGACCAAAGCATCTGTTTCTGCGTTTTTGAACATGCCTGATTTATTCATCAGCCCCCAGACCGGACGGGTCATAACCCCATGATCATTGGTGTATTGCAAGAAATCTTCCCGGGCAAACTTGTCTTTTAGTAAAACGGCATTCAGCCAGTAGTTAGAACGACATCCCTCGGGTTCGCTGAAAAAACAGATGTCGGGAATATGCTTAAAAAATTCCCGGTATTGCAGAGCTGTTTCCCGTTTGTTAGCTATATATTTATCCAGATTTTCCAGTTGTGCACATCCTAAAGCCGCATTAATATTGGGCATACGATAGTTGTATCCGATTTCATCATGGACAAATTCCCAGCGGTGGGGTACTTTTGCCTGTGTCATCAGGTGCTTTGCATGTTTTGCAAGTTCTTCGTCCATAAACAAGAGCATGCCTCCACCTCCGGTTGTGATCGTCTTGTTTCCATTAAAACTCAGTACCCCGATTTTACCAAAAGTACCTGTATGCTGACCTTTGTAGAGACTTCCGATACTTTCGGCGGCATCTTCAATCAGTTCGATAGCATATTCTCTGCATACTTCCAGTAATTCATTCAAATGCACAGGATGACCAAAGGTATGCATCGGAACACATGCCTTTATTTTACGTTGGCTTCGTTTGTTATAGCAAATTCCGTTTTTCACTTCCGCATGATGCACGAGCCATTCTTTGAGTGCATGGGGAGAAAGTCCCATAGTGTCTTTGTCTACATCTATGAAAACCGGATGAGCCCCGATATAATGAATGGCATTGCAAGTAGCTATAAAAGTCAATGCTTGCGTGACAACTTCGTCTTCCTTCTCAACCCCTGCTAATAAAAGTGACATGTGAAGAGCATTGGTTCCATTGACACAGACAACAGCCTTAACGGCTTTTGTATAGGCGGCAATCTGTTCTTCAAAACGATCCACATACCGGCCGACACTGGATACATAGGTAGAGTCGATACAATCATTCAGGTATTTTTTTTCATTACCGCTGAAACAAGGTTCATGCAGTGGAACGAACTCCTGATGCGGATAGAGATCTTTTATAAAATTTGTGATTTTCCTGTACATATTTAATTTTTTATTGTTCAAGTGCTCTGTTCGTTCATTCATTTGAACAGACATGCCATAGTTTGTTGTTTTTTATTAAAGAGGCTGTGGCATACGGATGTATTTTTCCGACACTCAACTGAAATTTCAGTAATTCGTAAAAAGCTCGCCACAGATAGTAATGCCGAGTCAGATAGGTTGCGTACAAATGAATCAGATGTCTGGTTATAATACCCGTATTAATTTTATCATTCATCTTCAAGCCGGCAATAAGATGACATAAAAAAAATTTAATATCAACAGGTGAAAACAGTTCCGAGTTTTGTGCTTTACGGGTTAAAAGACGGAACATTTTTTTTTCAGTATCGGTGAGGAAAATTTTGTATTTTTCCAATTGCCTGACCTGAATGCTGAAAGCTATTTTTTGTTGTTCTTCCAGATGATGTGAAGAAATCTGATCATCTGAGTATCTGTAACAAATCAAGAAGCGGGGAATATTGGAAAAACGGCAGGAGTCCGATAGTCTGGTCCAGAGTTCGTAATCTTGTGAATATTTGTAGTTTGAATCATAAACTATCGGTTTGTTGGTGATGCGCTTTCTCATCATTACCGATGGATGAAATAACGGACTTTCAAAAAATAACAAACTGTTTAAAGTTTCAGGATCCCGGGCTCTCGTTAATTTACCGATATTTTTTCCATCACTGTTTATGATATAAGCCCAGCTGCCTACCACGGTTATATCGCGGTTTTCTTGCAGGAATGCGATTTGTTCTGCAAAACGGTCTGGAAGAGAAATATCGTCGGCATCCATTCGGGCTATAAATTCTCCGGAAGCTTTCGACAACCCGAAGTTTAATGAGCGAGTCAGACCGATATTTTCCGGATTTCGGTAATACCGGATCCGGCTGTCGGTTGCGGCTTTTTTATGTATCATTCCATCCAGTTGCTGTTCTTCCGGATTATCGTGGATAATGATAAATTCGAAATGAGTATAAGTTTGAGACAGAATACTGTCTATCGCTTCTTCCAGATACTGCGGAAGTTCATTATATACACACATTAACACACTGAGCAAAGGTCGCTGGTCCATGGAAATAATTAATTAGAGGATAAAGCCTGCCACCATCTCTTTCTGGTAAACCATCCGAAGGTCAGGAGAACCAATAGAATGATTATTTTCTGCAGAAGAAGTAATTCTATATAATGAAATGCTGTCAGTAAGACGCAGCATATGAGGAAAGAAACGATAAAAAGCCGCACATTGTAGTTTACCGGATATAGACGATGAGAAAAATACCAGGCAGAACCGAGTAAAATAATATTGGTCAGAACCATGGCCGATACCATTTCCGGCAGTCCTCCTACCTGCATTGACAGATAAAGAAAGACCAAATTAAATCCTGAAGCGATCAGATAACTATATGTGACGTAAACCGTTTTTTGGGTAATAATGGGACCTATATCAATAATTTCTTTCAATATAAACAGACTTTGGTAAAGCGTCAGCCAGCCTATAAATTTTGAAGCTTCATAATAGTCCTGATTTTTTATAAATAGCTTGAGTACGTCGTCTGCAAAAAAACTGATTATTACGACTAAAGAAAAAACTGATAAACAAGCATATTTAAAAATTTTCCTGAAAAGCTCCTTGTGCTGAGGTGATTTCAGACTGTCGTACATAAAAGGATACCATGCCATAACAAAGGCGCTGTCAATCAGCGTCATAATTGATGCGAATTTCAATGAAACCGAATAGATCCCTATGGCAAAAGTTGAAAGATATCCCAGCATGAAAAAACGGTTAACATAGCTGTTACAGACACTTCCCAAACGGGCAGGAAACTGAGGTATGGCAAAAGAAAAAGCTGATTTTAATATCGGTTTGTCTATCTGCCAGCTATATTCATTTTTTAACAAAAACAACTGAAGCAGAAGTACAATGCCAAAGCCTGTTATTTGTCCCATGAAAACACCGGAAATACCTTTATCGAATACCAGAACCAATATCAGTGTGCTCCCAATTGATATAAAAATCTGTATTAAAGTCAGCACGGCAAAAAGAACCGGTTTTTTCATATAGCGTATGATTATAAAAAAAATAGTCGTCATGTTTGTGAAAAGGATAAGAAAAGACGACAGTATAAGCAGATCACGGAAATGGTCGGTGCGGAATAATAAAACAGAAATCCTGCCGGCAAACAGACAAAATACAACGACTAGCAGAGCTGAAAGCAGTGTGACACTCCACAGAATGGTCGAAATCATTTTTTTCCGTTCTTTGCCCTCAAATTCGTAATAATACCTTTGTAACGACGTTTCCAGTTGTAGTATACCAAATATGGTGATAATCAGTATGACAGATTGGATCAGATCAATTCCTCCATATTCCTCTACCGAGAAAATCGTCGTATATATCGGTAAAAGTAATACAGATATAAATTTACTGCATGCGGATGCCAGACCGTAAATCAGGAACGATTTGAGCAGATTACTTCGGATGCTTACAGAGAATCGATTAGGCATGACAAGGGAGTAATCTGTTTTTTGTAATCAAATTGACGGGCTGACAAACGTCCCTCTAAACCGATTTTTTGACTCATTTCATAATTTTCGCAGATAAAGCTTATGATTTTGGTTAATGGTTCCGGGCTTTCAGACGATACAATAAAACCATTTTTCTGATGTTGTATATATTGGTTCATTTCCCCGACGTCAGTGACGATAAGGGGCTTTCCGGAATAAAGGTAATCCCCCAGTTTGGAAGGAATATATCCTCTTGCCCTATCGTCATTCAATTTGGGGATCACGAGAATGTCAATGTGATCTTGTATAAAAGCAATAGCTTCTTTGTTTCCTAAAGGATTCAGAAGCGTAATTTTATTTTCCAGCCCCGCTTTTTTTATACAGTCCTTCAGATGGTTCCGGTAATCCTGACGGGTCGGCCCGAACATTGTTAAACGGACTTTCTGATTTTGTTTTATAGCTTCAGAAACAGCGGATAATAATAGTTCGACTCCGTTACTTTTATTCAATGTCCCTGCATACCCTACAACCAATTCTGCATCTTTTTGTTTCTTTTCGGGCTCTTTTGCTCCAGAGGCAATTTCCATCAGCATGGAAATCACGACATGTTTACACTTAGAGGAGGTATATTTTTGGTAATATTTCCGGTGTTCGGATGAAATCACAATTAGCACTGAGGCTGATTTCAATATCAGTAAGTCAAAAAATTTCCCAATATTGAAATACACTTTCTTTTTAAAAGTATCCAGTATAGAGGTTCCTTTCAAAAATTCATTGTATTGTATAATATATTTTTTCCTTCTCAATTTAACGGCCAACAGAAAGGGCAGGACATAGTAATGGGGTAATTTATCGCACAAGATACAATCGTAATAAGCTGCCCGCGATAAGACGGTTTTGAAAAACAAGAATGTATAGATAATTGGGGTCAGAAATCGTAATTTCTTCCGGTATGATAGCATATAACTGACAGTTTTGCAGTCTTCATTCTTTCTGTCAGGGGTATTTTTATCAATGTAATAAGAGAATACGGATAACTGGTGACCTTTTTCTTCCAGCCCGCGAATAATAAACCTTGTACGGATAATTTCTGCCTGCCCTAGATCAGAGTGACAAGGTAATTTACCTATGATCATTATTTTCTTCATTCCTGTAATGGAATTAATTTCCTTCCCTGTTTATCCGATGCACTTATACAGAAAGCCGTTTTTTTCCATTTCTTTCCGATCGTAAATATTGCGCCCGTCAATAATGATATGTTGTTTCATGGCCTTTTTTATTACTCCCCAGCTCGGAATCCGGAATTCTTTCCATTCTGTAACAAGTAATAAGGCATCCGCATCCAGTACGGCTTCGTACATATCCTGGGTATAGGAAATACAATCGCCGATACGGCGTTTACATTCCGGAATAGCGATCGGGTCATAAGCGACGACTTCAGCCCCGCTTTCCAGTAAACGTTTAATGAGTACCAGGGCTGTAGCTTCCCGCATATCGTCTGTTTCCGGTTTGAAGGCCAGACCCCATAAAGCAATTTTTTTATTTTTTAAGTCTCCCTGGAAAATTTTGTTCAGCTTCTCGAAGAGTATACTTTTTTGCTTTTCATTGACATCTTCCACAGCTTTAAGCACTTTCATCTCATAGCCTTTTTTTTCTGCCGTTTTTATCAGAGCTTTTACATCTTTAGGAAAACAACTTCCTCCGTAACCGCAGCCGGGATACAAAAATTTACTGCCGATACGACTGTCTGAACCTATACCTTTGCGTACCATATTTACGTCAGCTCCTACCAATTCACACAGATTGGCAATATCATTCATAAAACTAATACGGGTAGCTAACATCGAATTTGCAGCATATTTGATCATTTCAGCCGAAGGTATGTCTGTGAAAATCAGACGGTAATTGTTCATCATAAACGGTTTGTAAAGCCGTTCCATCACTTCTTTTGCCTGCTCTGATTCCACACCCACCACCACCCTGTCCGGCTTCATAAAATCTTCCACAGCATTCCCTTCTTTTAAAAATTCAGGATTTGAAGCCACATCAAACGGTATATTCAGATTTCGTTTGTTCAATTCTTCTTGTATTGTTGCTTTTACTTTCTGAGCCGTACCGACAGGTACGGTGCTCTTGGTGACAACCAATACATAGTGATTTATATTTTGACCGATGGTTCTTGCAACTTCCAGCACATATTTCAAATCAGCACTGCCGTCTTCATCCGGAGGAGTTCCTACTGCACTGAAAACGACTTCGACTTCGTCCAGGCAAGACGTTAGGTCAGTTGTAAATTTCAACCGCTCGGCATGATAGTTTCGTAATACCATTTCTTCCAGTCCCGGTTCATAGATCGGAATAATACCCGCTTTCAGATTTTTGATTTTTTCTTCATTGACATCTACACAAGTGACATCTATTCCCATTTCGGAAAAACAGGTTCCTGTAACTAAGCCGACATAGCCAGTACCGATTATTGCAATTTTCATATTATTCGTTGATATTATAAAATTTTTTAAACCAATTCAAATATTTCCGGATGCCGTCATTTAAACTTGTTGAAGGTTTAAAATGTATTTCCTGTTGTAACGCTGTGGTATCGGCATGGGTCTGAAAGACATCTCCGGCTTGCATGGGTAAAAACTCTTTTTCTGCTTTTTTTCCACAATTTTTTTCAATCGTTTCAATAAAATCCATCAAAGGGACGGGAGCCGAATGACCTATGTTGTAAATCCGATAGGCACAGTTAGAAGAGGATGGATCAGGCCGAGTGGCATCCCATGATGGATCGGGTGCCGGAATATGCTCTATAATTCGTACCACACCCTCTGTAATATCATCGATATACGTGAAATCACGTAACATATTGCCATTATTGAATACTTTAATCGGACGCCCGCTTAAAATGGCATCTGTAAATAAGAAGGGACTCATATCGGGTCTTCCCCAGGGACCGTATACGGTGAAAAAGCGTAAACCAGTCGACGGGATTGAATAAAGATGACTGTAGACATGAGCCATAAGCTCATTTGCTTTTTTGGTTGCTGCATACAAACTGGTCGGATGAGCAATTCCCGCTTTTTCTGAAAAAGGAACATTTCCATTTAATCCATAGACACTGCTGGAACTCGCATAAACTAAATGTTTTATTGCATTATTGCGACATCCTTCGATAATGTGGAGAAACCCCTCAATATTAGAATGAATATAAGCTTCCGGATTTTCTATAGAATACCTGACTCCCGCCTGGGCTGCTAAATGACAGACAACATCAAAGCTTTCATTGGCAAACAACATTTGCATTGCCTGCTTATCCTCAATGTGCATCCGGATAAAACGATAGTGAGGATATTTTTCACTTTGAATAAACTTGTACCACGTAATTGAATCTTTTTTTATACCGCAATTTTCCAGACGAGCATATTTCAGTGTTGTATCATAATAGTCATTGATATTATCTAATCCAACCACCTCATTCCCTTTCCGAGATAAAGCCTGAACTACGGAATATCCAATAAAACCTGCGGCTCCGGTAACTAATATTTTCATTTTCTAAAAGAGAAAGTCCGTTGATTTATTTAATATTTTCGTAGGCTTTTTACATACAGATACTTAAAGTATTGAAATGTATAATTAATTTTGAATAACCACTTATAAACTGATATAGGTTTATACATTATAAATATCTGCCTTGTATTTTTTTAAATTTTCCTGATTTAAAAACCATTCGATCGTTTCCTTAAGTCCTCGTTCGATCGAATACGAAGGCACAAAACCAGTAAGATTTTTTATTTTGGTATTGTCTCCCCATAAACGGAATACCTCCGAGTTTTTAGGCCGTACCCGCTGTTGATCTTCTATAAATTTCACATCGGAATGCATGAGTTTTGCAATAAGTTCCAGTGTATCGCGCATGGATATTTCGTAGTTACTGCATACATTTACCTCTTGACCTACAGCGGCATCACATTGCGATAATTCAATAAAGCCCTTACAGGTATCTTTTACATAATTGAAATCCCGAGTCGGTGTTAGATCTCCCAGCAGGATTTCTTTTTTTCCACTAGCGATCTGGGTAATGATAGTGGGTATGATAGCCCGGGCAGATTGACGGGGACCATAGGTATTGAAAGGACGTATGATAACAACTGGTAATTCAAAAGCATTATAAAAACTCATAGCCATAGCATCTGCTCCGATTTTTGTAGCTGAATAAGGCGACTGCGGCTGTTTGGGATGCTTTTCGTCAATTGGTACATATTTTGCAGTACCGTAGACCTCTGAAGTCGAAGTCACCAAAATTCTTTTTACACTGTTCTCTTTAGCTGCTTGGCAGATATTCAGAGTTCCTTTAATATTAGTATCAACATAACTATCCGGAGCGACATAAGAATAAGGGATAGCAATCAATGCTGCCAAATGAAAAATAATATCAATATCCTCAGTTATATGTTTGCAAAAATACGGATCTCGTATATCTCCAGTAACAACTTCAAGATGCGGGTGTTTTATATCATCAAGCCATCCCCAATAATTGAACGAATTATAATAAGACAAAGCTCGCACCTTATTCCCTTTTTTCAATAACATTTCTGTTAAATGAGAACCGACAAAACCATCAGCTCCTGTAACCAATACTTTTTGCATAGATTCTATTCGTATTGAATTTATAATATAAGCTTTTAAACACTGTTATTTGAAATGCCTACAACGTAAAAATATTTCTAATTTTAAAGCGTAAAATTCTGTTTTTTTTTACAATATAACAAGTAAAAAGCAAATTTCTCTAACCACATAAGCGATCTTCATACATCCATTTTTGTATCGACACAATCTCATTAATCTCTCGTGCATTTTTCTAAAATAACGGCTTGTAAAATGTACATGAAATTACTGCACCATACCTAATTCTGACAAATTCCAAAAAAACAATAAATTTAGCCTGTTGCGTTTAATCCTAATACTTCATCCTTAAATAATCTAGAAAGATTTTCCTTGAAAAAATGAAGTATCAAATTTATAAAATGTAATGACAAAGCGCCCTTTGTATTTTTGATTTTTTTTAGGCACTCATAATTCTGAATTCTCCTCCATATTTTTATACAACTTATAAACAACGAGGAATATATTTTACTCATCTTGTTAATTAACCTCTAATAAAGAAAACTCTCGAACTGCTAATAAATCAAAATATCGTACCTCAAAAACAATATCATCATTTTTTTCACCATTCTCCATCCGAATCAACTCTTCATCAAGATACTTTTCCCATTCTTTAGATGTACAAAAACAATTTGATTCATCTACTGTACTTTGATAAAGTCTCATAGCCAAAAACAACACCCATTTACTCTCACTATTCGATTCATTTATATGATCTTTTAATTTCCAAACAATCTCTTTCGCCAACTCCGCACATTTCTCCTCGTTCGTAAAATAGTAACAACCGCATAACAATCGGTAAGCTTCTGGTGTGTAACAAGGTATTTCCATTTTATTCTCTCCCTGTGGAATAAGTATTTCATAAGTTACTTCCAAAGCCAGCTCTAACGATTCTATGTCTGAATACATTAAGTAAGTATCCATTAGATCCGCCACGTATCCGACTCGTTCTTCCACGGGAAGAGAGTGATCTTTGACAAGAATGGCCAATATTTCTGCAATTTCCCGTATTCGATTATAAATTTTCCACTGATTATCATACGCTCCTTCCAACCATGGGTGTACTCGCACCATGAAATAAACGGAAAGATAACCATGCAATAAACCGGATAAGACTGATGGGGGAAAATCTGTTATCCGCATACTCGACACTTGTTTGTACAAGTCATTAAACTTTTTTGTCTCCATCACTATCTTATTTTTTCTAAGAAAGAACCGGGGATATATGACGTGGCAATAGAAACCACGCCTTCCAGTTTCACGATCACTCGTTTATGTCCTTTAATCCGAATTAATTCGCCCTCAAGACCGCTCAACGGGCCTTTGATTACTCGTACTCGGTCACCACGCTTCAATTCTTTATTGATTACCTCAACTGTACTATCCGAGAAATCGAGCAGAAACATGAAATCCCGCATTTGTTTATCGGGAACAACCAATAAATGACGAGTTGCCAAATCTTTTAAATATACAACATTTATACCTTGCTCGTTCACTAAGGAATAAGCGGTCACTTTATCGGTTTTGATAAAAATCAAATGAGGAATAAGTAGCACTCGCACATGCTTTTTCCCAGAAGGAGTTTCTCGTACTTCGTCCCGCATGGCCAAGTAGTTCTCCACTCCCATCCCGTCTAATCGTTTCTTGATTGTCATCTCCTGGTTGATTTTGGTGTACGCCGCAAACCAGTACAACTTTCTTTCTACACTTGACATGCTTAAAGTTTATCGTTTTCGGTTATTTCTCGTGATTGGTTACAAAAAGAAAATAGGAAAAACGTCCGGACACACTTCGTGCATTGACCTTTTTACATTAGGAATTTACGTTTTTACCATATGCCCCACTTATCATCCTTAAACAGGTACAACTTGTGAGAACTGTCTTTTCTCGGGGAAACCGATCCTTTCAATTATTTGTCACAAATGAACACACGCCAATTTGTTTCAAAAATTGCAATCAATCCGAAAAACTATCCGATTAATGCGTTGCAAATATACCAAATTTTCGGATTACGCAAATTCAAGAGCAATTATTTTTCTTTTTATAGAATCGCTCTAAAATATATTTCAACTATAAAAAAGGAGCAGTCCCAAAAGTAATCTTTGGGACTGCTCCTTTCTAACGATATCGAAATCTAGTATAATTCTTGGAATAATTCAAAGAATGCCTGCGGATGCAAACAAGCGGGACATACTTTCGGGGCTGTTGGTCCCTCGTGGATATAACCGCATTTGCGACAATACCATCTCACGGTTTGCGGACGTTCGAATACCAAATTTTCTTGCAGATTGGATAACAATTTACGGTATCTTGTCTCGTGATTTTTTTCGGCCTCGATGATCATTCTGTACATCACGGAGATATCCTTGAATCCTTCCTCTTCCGCGACTTTGGCAAATTCGGGATACAAGTGATGCCATTCGTCATATTCTCCCTCGGCAGCTTCAATCAAATTAGAAGCCGTGTCGGCAATAATACCCGCGGGATAAGCCGCCGTAATCTCTAACATACCACCTTCCAAACGACAGAAGAAGCGTTTAGCATGAGTTTCTTCCTGCAATGCCGTCTCGTAGAAAATACCGGCGATCTGTTCGTAACCTTCTTTCTTGGCTACTTCGGAGAAAAACGTGTAACGATTTTTTGCCTGTGACTCCCCGGCAAATGATTTCAATAAATTGGCTTCCGTCATGGAACCTTTAACATTTTTTGCCATAGCTTTTTCCTTTTCTATACGAAAAGAAAAAGTTGCAAGTTACAGGTTGACAGGTTGCAAGTTCAAATATAGTTTGTTTCTAAATAACCTGCAACCCGCTAATTTGCAACATATCACCGGAAAGGTATTTCCCGGTGGTATAAATACCATTCACATTTACGCATTTTCATCCTTTAGTTCTCGTTCATTAAAATATAATTTTGTAACCATAGAAATTTATGGAGAATAAATTTTCACACAACAATTAGATATGTCTGAGATATTAAACAAATTACGTGAAGATATTCACTTCATCGAGGGGATGAACAGCTGTATGAATTGCGGGGTATGCACCGCCATTTGTCCGGCCGCGGAATTCTATAATTACGATCCCCGGGTGATCGTGGAAACCGTACAAAGAGGAAACGAGGAAGAGATTGAGGAATTACTGAAAGGAGAAACTATCTGGTATTGCGGGGAATGTATGTCATGCAAAACACGTTGTCCTCGTTGTAATACTCCCGGACTGATTATCATGGCGTTGCGTAAGGCTTCGCAGGAACTGGGCTATTTCGTTTACTCTGAAAAAGGACGCCAGCAATACGCTTTAAAGCACGTGATCGGGGAATCCATTCTGGCTAGGGGCTACTGCGTGACACCCGACCTCGTGAAGCCGGAGATGCATCCGGAACAGGGGCCGGTGTGGGAATGGATTTACGAACATCTGGACGACGTGTACGAACGCATGCACTCGAATTATCGCAAACCGGGAGCGGGCGCCCTTCGGGAAGTAGATAATGAAAGCATGGAAGAGTTAAGAAAGATTTTCGACGTTACCGGCGGTACGGACTTTCTGAACAATATAGACCAATGTTCTCAACGCGAGGCAAACAAAGAAAAGGTTGATTTGGAAGAAGCCTATTTCTTGAAAACATACATGGAGAACACGGGAGAACATCAATAATGCAATTGAAAATTGAAAATGCAAAATTGAAAATGAATCCCCAATTTAAAATCTAAAATTTAAAATCTAAAATTGGAAGATGAATTTAGAGGGAAAACAACAGATATGGAATGATTATCAGAAAGAGATCGCGGATGATCATTATTTCTACGCGAGGAGTTGTATCCGGCAGACGTTCTTCCCGGGTTCGGAATGGGCGTATTTGGACATCATGAAGAACAGACTGGGTAAAGATATCATTGATGACCCGCGCCACACGACATGTACCGGGATCGGGTATCATTCCGATATTGTTCCGGCGGAAACAATCATGACCGTTGTGGCACGCCACTTCGCGCTGATGACAGAGGCGGGATACGAGAACATGACCCCCTCGTGCATTACCTCTTTCGGGATATATACAGAGATTCTGGAAACGTGGGAACACCATCCGGAAATTGAAGAAAAGATCCGCGAATACTTGTGGAAAGCCACGAAACGGGAATTCAAGAAACCGAAAAATCTGGCACACACCTCGGATATCGTCTACAAATTCAGAAACGAAATTGCCGCACAGTCTAAATATAAACTGGTGGACGTCCACACGGGAAGACCGCTAAGAGGAGTCGACCACATCGGGTGCCACTACTCCAAAATGTTCCCCACGAAAGGGATCGGGGGAGCTGAATTTCCCGCCGTACTTTCCGGGTTAATCTACGCGTGGGGCGGCGACGTGATTGATTACCCGGAAAGAAGACACTGTTGCGGGTTCGGTTTCCGCCAATACCTTGTTATGGCAAACCGGGGATACTCGGTAGCGAACTCGAAAAAGAAATTCGAATCCATGCAACCGTATCAACCCGACTTTATCGTGAACAATTGTCCGGGATGCGCCATGTTTATGGATAAATGGCAATACACTATCAGTGAAATGGAAGGAACCACCTACGGGCAGGACGGGTACGGCATTCCCGTGCTGACCTACGAGGAACTTGCCGCGTTGGTATTGGGTTACGATCCGTGGGAAATCGGCTTGCAGATGCACCAAGTATCCGTGGAACCCTTGTTAGACAAGATGGGAATCCCTTACGATCCGGACGCGAAATACAAAAACGTGCGAGGTGAAAACATAGGCACCCCGAAATGTCCCACGTACTTGAGAGTTGCAAATTTATAATGTTAAACCGCGAAATTGAAAAAAGAACCATGAAGTCATTCATTTTCAATTTTCAATTTTCAATTTTCAATTGAATACATGGCAAAAGTCATCATCATCGGTGGAGGTCCGGCAGGCTGCGAGGCAGCACACCAATTGGCAAATCAAGGTGTCGAAGTAGAGTTGGTCGAGAAAAACAACGAAACAGGTGGCAACTTGAATAATTGGTATCAATTGTTCCCTGACCGCAAATACGCTAAAGATTTAAACACGATACTAAAAGGACACTTGGAACACCCGAATATCCGGCTTCATCTCGGGATGGAACCGACCAATATCGAGAAAGATAAAAACGGGAAATTCAATGTTCCCTTGTCAGACGGAAGCCTCTTGGAAGGTGACTCGCTTTTGGTCGCTACCGGATTCAAGATATTCGATGCCCGGCGGAAAGAAGAGTATGGATACGGGATATACGAGAACGTCATCACTTCCGTGGAATTGGAAAACATGTTCTACAATCACGCCATCACGATGGCTGACGGACACACCCCGAAACGGGTTGGAATCATCCATTGCGTGGGTTCCCGTGACGAAAAGGTATGCAATTACCACTGTTCCAAACTCTGCTGTATCACGGGAGTGAAACAAGCTATCGAAATACGGGAGTTGTTACCTGAAGCAGAAATCCTCTGTTTCTACATGGACATGCGTATGTTCGGTCCGGGATACGAGGAAATGTACCGCGATGCCCAAGAGAAACACAACATCAAGTTTATCCGCGGGCGATTGTCCGAGGCCGCCGAGAATATGCAAAAACAACTGCAAATCAAGGTAGAAGATACACTTGTCGGAAAACCGTTACGGATGGCGTTGGACATGATGATATTGTTGGTCGGCATGGAATCCTCGGAAGGCACCCGTCAGACCGCAGAAAAATTAGGTTTGAATCTAGCTCCAAACGGATTTATCCAGTCACAAGACCCGCACTACCGGAATAACTTCACCAACATGGAAGGCGTGTTCGTGGCAGGATGCGGAAGTGCCCCGATGAACCTGACCGATACGCTGGCAGATGCCCGCTCTGCCGCAAGTTCAATAACACAATACTTAAATAATTTATGATTTAGAATTAAAAACGCAAAAAGCGTCAGCCCGTGCGGTTGGAATCTTAAATCTAAAATCTAAAATCTAAAATTTAAAAAGTATGATAAATTTCTGGGGATATAGCATATCGGAAACGAGGAGTATCAATTACGACAGAAACGACAAGGCGATGACAGAATACATTGCCAAGACCGTCCCGAGCAGCAAACTCTGCATCGGTTGCGGGGGATGTACTGCCGGTTGCACTGCCGGGAATCTCACGGACTTCAACATCCGTAAAGTGCAGATGCTCATGAAACGGGGTGAAACGAAAGACGCCAAAGAGCAACTGCAAAAATGTATGCTGTGCGGGAAGTGTATGCTGGTATGTCCAAGAGGCGTGGAAACCCGAAAAATGATACTGGAAATGCTGAATTTCATAAGAAATAACCATAAACTAGAAGATTGAAGCTATGTACTACGACCATTTTGTCCTACCTTTCACGATTGGGCTTATAACGCTACTGGTCTACTTGTGTATCAAATACTACAAGTGGATCAAGAGTTTCCCCAAGGAGGAACGCAAGAAAATCCGTAAAGGGTTATTCTCCTTGCAAACGATTCGTTCCGGGTGGGAAATATTCCGGGAGAGTTTATTACATCACAATATATTCAAAACCAACCCGATGTTAGGTTACATGCACATGACCTTCGCTTTCGGTTGGTTTCTGCTGATAGTTGTCGGGAAAATCGAGTCCATGATATACCATACCAGTGCATTTAATCCCCCCTATTTTGCTATCTTTTTCCGGTATTTCCACCCGGCTAATGAAACCTTCCCTTACAGCGAAACTTTTGCATTCTTGATGGATTTAATCCTGCTATTCTTGTTAATCGGCATAGGATTAGCTGTTACCAAGCGATTCTATTCCCGCCTTTTCGGGATGAAGAAAACAACCAAACAGAGAGCGTACGACTTATTGATACTGACCGTACTCTGGTTGATTTTCCCGGTACGATTTCTGGCAGAAAGTTTCACGAGCGGTTTGAATGGCGGGGGAAGTTTTCTCACGTATAACGCGGGAAACTTCTTTAGCGGTTTCCTCCCGTTGGAACACCTATCCTATCCGGCATGGTGGGTTTATTCATCCCTTCTCGGGTTATTTTTCTTGTTATTACCCTTTTCGCGTTATATGCACATTCCCACGGAAATGGTATATATTTTCTTGAAGAACTGGGGAGTAAAACAAGGTAGAGAATACAACGGGTTCAGTGAAATACAAGTCAACTCCTGCTCCCGTTGCGGAATCTGTATCAACACGTGTCAATTGAACAGCTCATGTGGTATTAATGACACGCAACCGGTCTATTTCTTACGCCGTATTCGTAATCACGAACCACTCTCTCAACAAGCCGAAGATTGCTTGATGTGCGGTCGTTGCGAAGAATCATGCCCCGTGGGTATCAATTTGAACGCCATTCGGCAAAGCCAACGCCCGGATACCATTCGTGTGACGAAAGACACGTACACTTACGTGCCACAACCGCAAGTACAACCGGCGAAAGTAGCTTACTTTGCCGGTTGTATGAGTCACCTCACTCCCGGAATTATCAAATCCATGCAGCAGATATTCGCGAAAGCTAATGTCGATTACTCGTTTATTGACGAAAAAGCCGGAGTCTGTTGCGGACGTCCGTTAGCTCTTTCTGGAAATTGGCAAGCGGCTCAAGTTGTTATGGACAAAAATCAGGAAATGATTGAGGCGTCAAACGCCGATATACTTGTCACCTCCTGCCCGATATGCTACAAAACCTTCAAAGAGGATTATACCCTGAAGGCAAAAGTGATGCATCACACGGAATACATCGAAATGCTACTTCGGGACGGACAACTAAAGGTCAACAACATGGATCTGAAAACCGTGTTCCACAATCCTTGCGAATTGGGACGAGGAAGCCGGATCGTGAGTGCCCCGGAGAACGTGTTGAATCAAGTAAGTTACAAGATAACAACCGTGTACGACGGCAAAAAATCACTTTGTTGTGGTGGTAGTCTGGCAAACACGGCTATTGATTCCAAACAAAAAACAAAAATCAGCGGGGACACGGTAAAAGCTTACGCCGCTTATCATCCGGACGTAATCGTAACGGCATGCCCGCTATGCAAGAAAACATTAAGCAAAACTTCAACCGAGATTCCGGTTCGAGATATAGCGGAACTGGTCGCAGAAGCATGAAAAAAGCCGCAATTGCGGCTTTTTTTATACTCTAATCATCAAGTTCAACCCTCACTCCTTCAATCTGTTCAACATTCAAATCACTCTCGTTACTATTCGATGAGATATCATAATGCGGAAGAGGATTTTTCTGTAACTCGATATTCTGTTCCCGGTGTACAAACACATCCATTGCCAGATAAAGAGCGTTACGCATTCCTTGCTCATCACCTATATTCTGTCCCACGATATCATAACCGGGCTCCGTCAAGGAGGTAGAACAAATCACGGGAAGTCCGGCTACATAACAAGCGGCACTTTCTTCATCTATTGCCTTAAACGCTGCCACTCCTTGATCGTAATACATCGCGAGAACGGCATCAAACTTCTCGTACATCTTCTCGGAGAAGAACCGCTCGGCAGAGAATGGGCCTATTGCCATGATTCCCTCTTGCCGAGCCTGCTCGATAGCCGGCACGATAACATCTACCTCTTCATCACCATTCTGTCCGCAATTCACTTGAGGATTCAAACCCAACACGGCAATTTTAGGTTTTGATATCGTGAAATCAATTCTCAATGTATCATCCAACAACATCAATTTTTTCAAGATATTCTTCCGTGTAATCTGGTGGGGTACATCACGTAATTTTGAATATTCCGTCACGAATCCCATTTTCATCTTCTCGCTCACGAAAAGTGACATGGTCTCGGAAGTATTATAACGTTTTGACAAATATTCTGCCAAAGAATTTGCCTCTTCCTTTAAAAAGCTTTCCGGTCCTTGAGGAGCCAACGTCAACACGTCAATCTCGTTACGCTCCAACTGATCCAGAGCGTATTTTAAAGCAATCATCGAGGCTTGATCTGAATCAGGAGTCTCCTTACCTAAATCCACTTTCACGTTGTCATCCACACAATTGATAATATTAGATCTTTTCCCGTTCGCCTCTCTAGGTTCCCGAATCGTGTTCAAATTAAAATTCTCCACGTTTAATACCTTCCGGTAGTAGGCTGCCACTTTGGGCGACCCGTATAGAATAGGGACACACAACTCACAAATCCGGTTCTCCGCCAACAGTTTTATGATCAATTCATAAGATATTCCGTTTACATCTCCATGCGTGATACCTACATTTAATCTATTTTCCATATTATACAATATTTCATTCGCACAAAGATAAGAAAATAAGTCAAAAGTCCATAAGCACAAACTTTTCTCGTCAAATTAGATGACAACATCCGCAAAAGTTGTTTCTATTAATGTAATTGCTCCTTCTTTCATAAGGGTACAATCAATAATCCATACACACTTCTCCTTCCAAAATTTTTCGCGAAATAGCTCTATTTCCGTCTTATTTTTCATCTTCGCATGCCATTCATTCAAATCGATAACACTTACTTTAGATAAAAATATTTTAGGTAATGTACAAATTACTTGCGTGGGGATAGGTATTATCTTTTCTTTTTGACTATTACTACACATTCTTTCCTCCTTAAAATTAGAATGGTTGAATACGAAATGATAATCATTCACTTCTATGTAATAAGAAATCATGGGAGTGTTCATTTGTATTGTATCGAACCATGCAACACGATAAATTCCCTTTTCTTTTGTTTTAGGGGCTATAAGAAGAAAAATATCATTTACATCTGGAGATTTCACATTATCTCTCGTTTCCTTAACATATTCCCATAAACAAATTGGAATTTGGCACGAATCATTACATATTGAATCTTGCACAGGAGATCCAAAGAAAATCGTAATAAAAGTAAGTAACTTAATCATAGTTTCTATTTCATTATGTTATAATCCTTTTTAATCCATTCTATTAGCTTTTTCTCGCTTTCATGTAATGCTTTATACATATCAGAATCCTCTAATCCTATATAAACAAAGTATTTAGCCAAATATTCATCACATCCAAAAACTTCCTGTATCCATCGATGATACAATGGATCTTCTAGCATTTGTTTATGTTCATCCTCATTTGTACCTTTTTTGGCCAGTACTAAATGATACCATTCATGTAATGCAATTAGACAATATCCATTCCAACTATATTTGCGAATTTCTTCTTTCTTTACAAATATTCTTACCAAAGAGTTTTGTCTATAAACAACTACCGGAAATTCTTGTACCATTAAACTTTCATATATCTTGATCTGAAAAGTTACTTCTAAATTAAATTTTATTTGTATGCCTTCAAATGCCATTTCGAATGAATCTCGAAAATTACCTCCAGCTGGAGCCAATATATTGGCACGCCCTTGTAAGGGAGCCACTTTTTGCTCACTTTCATATTCAATATTATCAGGAATACTTGTACATTTCCAAATTAAATTAATTGATAAAATGAACATCATTATCGGTACACATTGTTTCATAATACCAGTCAATTTACATCTTCCATTTCCGTTATTACTGTCCTCTCACAAAATTAAAGAAAAAATAATATAAATCAAAATCTATTTTCAACTTAGAGTTGAAGGGAATTATATAAAAAACGAAAGGGGCTTAACGCCCCTTTCTATCTATTCTCTATCTCTTCTTTCCGGTCTCGGACCTCTGTCATGGCGAGGACCTCTATCCTGTCTTGGGCCGCGGTCTTGACGATCTCCGCGATCCTGACGATCACCACGGGGACGATCGTTTTGTTGCTCCATCCCTTCGGGTTTCGGAAGCAACACTTTCCGGGAAAGTTTGAACTTACCGGTTTTAGGATCTATATCGATCAATTTCACGCGAACTTTATCACCTTCTTTCAAGGCATCTTCCACTTTTTCAATACGTTTGTGATCGATTTCAGAAACGTGCAGCAATCCGTCTTTACCGGGCATAAATTCAACGAAAGCACCGAATGCAGTGATCGTTTTCACGACACCTTCATAAACTTCCCCGATCTCCGGCTTGCTAGCGATAGCTTTGATACGGGCAACCGCGATCTCGATAGCCTCGGCGTTGCTGGCAGAAATATCCACGATACCTTGATTACCCACTTCTTCGATAACGATAACGGCACCAGATTTCTCTTGAATATCTTGAATAATCTTTCCACCGGGACCAATGATAGCACCGATCTGGTCTTTATCCACCGTGAGAGTCACCATACGCGGAGCATGCGGTTTCAACTCCGGACGAGGCTCAGGTAAGGTTTCTTTGATAATATTCATGATATGCAAACGTCCCTGTTTTGCCTGCTCCAAAGCTTTCTCCAGAATCTCGTAAGGAAGTCCGTCAACCTTGATATCCATCTGGGTAGCGGTGATTCCATCCACGGTTCCGGTTACCTTGAAGTCCATATCCCCCAAGTGATCCTCGTCACCCAAGATATCCGACAACACGGCATATTTTTCATTATCGGTAATCAATCCCATCGCGATACCCGTTACCGGTTTCTTGATTGGAATACCGGCATCCATCAATGCCAATGTCCCGGCACACACGGTAGCCATGGAAGACGAACCGTTAGATTCCAAAATATCCGAAACGATACGCACGGAGTAAGGATAACCATCCGGCAACATACGCTTCAACGCGCGGTGAGCCAAATTTCCATGACCTATTTCACGACGTCCCACACCGCGGGAAGGCTTTGCCTCACCTGTAGAGAACGGCGGGAAATTATAGTGCAACAAGAATTTTTCTTTTCCTTGTTCCGTGGCTTCATCAATAATCTTTTCATCGAGTTTGGTTCCCAGAGTAACGGTAGCCAATGCCTGTGTTTCACCGCGGGTAAAGACAGACGATCCGTGAGGTCCGGGTAGAGGACCTGCCTCACACCAGATAGGGCGAATCTGATCGGTAGTACGACCGTCCAGACGCAAACCCTCGTCCAAAATCATTCTACGTACAGCTTCTTTCTCCACGTCATGATAATAACGACCGACAAGCATCTTCTTCGCCTCTCTCTCCTCTTCCGGAAGAGATTCCAAATACTCATCTTTCACCTGAGTGAACAATCTCTCGCGCAAATGTTTATCCGCGTTGCACTGGCGGGCCATAGCGTAAGCCTTGTCATAGCATTTAGCCCAAATATCTTTACGAAGTTCCTCGTCATTCACTTCATGACTGTAAACCCGCTTCTCTTTACCGACAGCTGCTGCCAATTCCTCTTGCACCCGACAATGATCTTTTATAGCCTCGTGAGCGAAGATAATAGCCTCCAGCATCTCTTTCTCGGACACCTCGTTCATCTCACCCTCCACCATCATGATATTCTCGTAAGTAGCGGCAACCATAATATCCAAATCAGCCGTCGCCAATTGGCTTCTGGTCGGGTTGATCACCAACTCGCCATCCACACGAGCTACACGAACTTCGGAAATCGGTCCGTGGAAAGGAATATCACTCACGGCAATAGCGGCAGATGCTGCCAATCCTGCCAAACAATCCGGCATCGTCTCGGCATCGCCCGAATACAATGTTACCTGCACGAAAGTCTCGGCATGGTAATCATCCGGGAACAAGGGACGCAACGCGCGGTCTATCAAACGGGATACCAGAATCTCGTAATCGGAACTTCTTCCCTCCCTGCGAGTAAATCCTCCCGGGAAACGTCCCAGAGAAGCGAACTTTTCTTTATAATCCACGGACAAAGGCATAAAGTCCACGTCCGGACCTGCATCCTGTGCAGAAACAACCGTAGCCAGAAGCATCGTATCGCCCATCTTCAACATAACAGCCCCATCGGCTTGTTTGGCGAGCTTCCCGGTCTCTAGCGTAATTACCCTACCATCTTTCAGGGTAATGCTTTTTTCAATTACATTCATAGAAATAATAATACTGTTAAAATATAAAACATTTTAACGGAATTCTTTAAGATAAAAGGAGGAGGAGGGGAGGATTTTAATAAAAAGACGCTCCGGGTAACCCGGAGCGTCCGGTATGTAATTACTTACGTAAATTCAATGCTTTCACGATAGCACGATATCTCTCGATATCTTTCTTCTTCATGTAATCAAGCAACGCTCTACGTTTTCCAACCAATTTAATCAAAGATCTTTGAGTAGCGAAATCTTTGTGGTTTTTCTTTAAATGCTCGGTCAAATGAGCGATACGGTAGGAAAATAAAGCTACTTGTGACTCAACAGAGCCGGTATCTTTATTAGACTTCCCGTACTGTGAAAAAAGTTCTTCTTTCTTTTCTGATGTCAAATACATGATGTTCAGTTCTTTAAATTTAAAAATTATTTTAACGCCGCAAAGATATACTTTATTCCGACATCAAACAATCTTTTCCATCCCTTTTTGTATTTTTGTACTCAAAATTACAACGACATGATCAGAAAAGGGAAAACACTAATATACTTCATCATGCTATTCATTCCGGCTCTCGCGTTCGGGCAGAAAGCCAAGATTGCGTTCGAGAAAAACACGATCGATGCGGGTCTGGTACAGGAAACCGGAGGGAAAATCACGTATAACTTCAAATTCGTGAACAAGGGCAAAGCACCGTTACTAATAAAATACGTGGAAACGACTTGTGGATGTACTGTTCCAAAATGGAACCGCCGTCCGATCCTGCCACAGGACAGCGGAACCATCTCCGTGGTCTTCAACCCGAAAGACCGCCCCGGTACCTTCTCCAAGAAAATTATCGTGTACACCAATGGCACCCCGCCCAATCTTGTCTTAAAATTAAACGGAGAAGTCGTGGGCAAACCCGCGGACATAGATAAAGAATATCCCTTCACAGCGGGAGAGTTACGCGTCAACACGGATACCATCTCCATAAACCAATTAAAAACAAAACAACAAATCGTGAATATGATCAATACCGGCAAAAAAAATATATCCATTACATCCATCGTCAAACCCGACTACCTAGAAGTAGATTACACCCCCTTCACCATGGAGAAAGGAATGATCGGCAACCTCATCATCCGCTACACCGGAAACGAGAACACCGCGTTCTCTCCCGCCGATCGACTTGTAATCCAAACCAGTCAAGGCGAGAGCTTCAACTTCTCCCTTGTTTATTAATCATTTTCAATTTTGCATTTTCAATTTTCAATTAGTATGGTTTATCCTGAAAATTTCGAGACAAAAATAAAATTCGACAAAATAAGACAACTTATCAGCAACAACAGCCTGAGTGACATGGGACGTGAGCTGGTAGACAATATCACGTTTTCATCCAACGCGGACTGGATTCGCACCTCACTCTCCGAAACAGCGGAATTTACACGCATCTGTCAGGAAGAAGAGAATTTCCCGGTATCTTATTATCACGATGCCCGTCCTTTTCTCGCTCGCGTAAGAGTCGAAGGGCTATTTCTGGAAGTAAACGAACTGGTAATACTAAAAAACTCGCTGGAATCATTGAACGCCATTACCCGTTTTTTCAACAACAAACAGGAACAATACCCTTCACTGGTCGCTCGTGCCGGGGACATACGTGTATTCCCGTATATATTGCAGCGTCTGGATTCCATCGTTTCCAAATTCGGCACGATAAAAGACTCCGCCTCCCCCGCTCTCGCGAATATCCGGCATAGTATCACCAAAAAACAATCCGGAATATCCCGCCGCATGCAAGCCTTATTGCAGAAAGCACAGGAAGAGGGCTGGGCGGACAAAGACACGAACATATCCATCCGTGACGGCAGAATGGTTATTCCCGTTCCCGCCGCCTACAAACGAAAAATAAACGGTATCGTGCATGACGAATCGACAACCGGAAAAACATCATATATCGAACCCACGGAAATCATCGAAACCAACAACGAGATCCGGGAGTTGCAATTAGAAGAAAAACGGGAAATCACCCGTATCCTCCGCCAGTTCGCGGATGACATACGTCCCTATATCGACGACTTGATCCCGGCATACGATTTCATGGCTTTCGTGGACTTCGTTCGCTCGAAAGCTCTTTTCGCCATTCGGGTAAACGCTATCGTACCCGTCTTCGAGAATCGTCCCGAGATGTTATGGTACAAGGCAAAACATCCCCTGTTATACCTTAGTTTAAAAGCCAACGGCAAGGAAGTCATACCTCTGGATATCGAGATCAACGAGGAACAACGTATCGTCCTAATCTCCGGCCCTAACGCCGGGGGTAAATCCGTTTGCTTGCAAACCGCCGGACTCTTGCAGTACATGTTCCAATGCGGCATTCCCGTACCCGTGGAAGAATCGAGTAAATTCGGGATATTCCGCAAGATACTTATTGACATGGGTGACGAACAATCACTCGAAAACGATTTGAGTACATATAGTTCCCATCTGGTGAACATGAAAAATTTCGTGCGTTACGCGTCAGACGATACATTAATCCTAATCGACGAGTTCGGAACGGGCACGGAACCCATGCTGGGAGGAGCCATTGCAGAAGCAATACTGAACGCTTTGAACCAGAACCAAGTGAAAGGAGTTATCACTACCCACTATACTAACTTGAAGCACTTTGCCTCCTCTGCCCCGGGCATCGTGAACGGTGCCATGTTATACGATTCCCACCGGATGCTTCCCTTGTTCCAATTGGAAATCGGCAAACCGGGTTCCTCTTTCGCGTTCGAGATAGCCAAGAAAATAGGGCTCCCGAAGGAGATTCTCGACGATGCCGCCGGCAAAATCGGGGAAGACAGGGTCAACTTCGACAAGCACTTGAAAGAAATCCTACGGGACAAACGGTACTGGGAAGAAAAACGGAAACGCATTCACGACAACGAAAAACGCCTTGAAGAAGTGCTGGAACGTTACAAGAAAGAACTGGATGATGCTTCCAAATTAAGAAAAGAGATCATCAAGGAAGCGCAGGAAAAAGCAAAGGAAATCATATCCGGTGCAAACAGCACGATAGAGAGAACCATCCGGGAAATCAAGGAAAGCCAAGCAGAAAAAGAGCAAACGAAATTGGCAAAGGCAGCCTTTGAAGAAGAAAAACAACGCCTACTCGCGGAAGAACAAGGCGAAGAAGAACGTCTTCAAAAGAAGATCGAGAAACTGAAGAACCGGGAAAAGAAACGTCAAGAACGGGGAAAACAACCGCAAACCGCCACGCCGGAACAAGAAACCCGAAAAACACTCGCGCTCAATAAAGGAGATCTCGTGCAACTTGACAATAAAGCTATCGGCGAAATTATCGAAATCAATGATAAAAGCGCCGTGATTGCCCTAGGCGGACTGATGACAACCGTGAAAACGGAACGTCTAACAAAAGTATCCAACAGCGTGGCAAAAAAAATAGCACAAAGCAAGCCGCGGCAAAGCACCTCGTCCTATCTGGAAAACATCAGCCAGAAACGCATGGACTTCAAGCCGGAAATTGACGTCCGCGGGTTGCGGGGGGACGAGGCTCTCATGAAAGTAGCCGAATTTATAGACTCGGCTGTCATGCTGAACATGAAAGACTTGCGTATCCTGCACGGGACGGGTACCGGTGCCCTTCGGCAGATTATCAGGGATTACTTGAGAACGAATCCCGTCGTCGGTCATTGCGGGGACGAACACGTGCAAATGGGAGGCTCAGGAATCACGGTTGTCAAACTGGATATCTGAAAAACACGCCAAACTAAAATAGTGGACACGAGAGAACCAAATTTCTCTCGTGTTTAAGTCAAAATAAGTTAAATAATAAATATATTTAATATACGTGACTTGTACTTGATTAATATCAACTCCCATTCAATTCCCATTCAACTCCCATTCATCCCCTATTACAAAGGTTGAATAATAGAATTTAAATTGAATTTGAATAAAATTTAATAATAGCAAAATACATGGTATAACTATAGTCTATTCTAGCCCGATAACTGAATTGGACAGAAATTCACCTCGAACAAGGAAGAAAAACTGTAAAAATTTTTTGACAAGAGTTTATCTTGCATTTTTGAAATAAGCATATACCAATATACAGTATTATCATGACCAATAATAATAAAGTTATTGATCATACCGTGAACACGGGAATTCTACATGAAAAATCAACGACTTAAATCTTTCTTTTTTTCAAACATTTTTTGCATGATTCGGTCATATTCCATATCATCCAATTCCACTTCCAACATGACTTTCCGTTTGGAAGAAGTCGTTTGTAACTCATTCACACGGTCTGCACCAATAACTTTATTCTCCTCTCCTAAACACTCCGAAAATACGCGAAACAGATCGACATTCAACACCATGCAAATTTGATACAACAGATGTGTATCAATTGATTGACGCTTGAAAAGATTGTACACAACTGTCCTCTCCTTATTAATCATCCGAGCGAATTGACTGATACTCAAACCACTCTTCTCAAATTCTTGCCTTATTATCTCTCCTATATCTAATTTCATGGAATAAAAATACGAGAATTATACAGACAAAAGAACCGCCATCTGTATTATATAATCACAAAAATGTTGCACAATTCTTGCATAAGTAAATTTTATACCATACTTTTGTAAAGTTAATACAACAATTCACTTGTTATTGTATAAATAAACCTATAGAATTATTCAATGTTTAATAAAAAAAGTGTTATGAGAAAAATTGGTTTACTAGTTGTTTTAATAACTATGGTAATGTTCTCTTGCGTGGACGACAAAGAATCTGCAACAGTTGAACAAATGCGTACGGCAAAAACTGCATGGTTGCAAGCTCAAGCCGAAATGATAAAAGCACAAGGCGAAGCCCAAAAGATTTTAGCCGAAACAGAGAAATTAAAAGCGGAAAATGACGCCAAAAACGAGGCTGCACGTATCGAAATAGAGAAATTGAAAGCCCAAGCTGAAGCCGCGAAGACCGAAGCCGAGGCTGAACAAATCCGTGCAGAAATCGAGAGAATCAACCAAGAAGTGGAGCAAGCTCGTTTGGAATTCGAATACCAACAACGGTTGAACGAACTGGAATACCAAGTAGCCGAGGCAAAAGCCGCCTACAAATTACAAGAATTCCAAAACAAATTAAACCAAGCTATCATCGATGGCAAATTAAACTCGGGACTTATTGAAGTGTACAATCAATACACTTCAGCATTAAATAAGTTGCGCGGTGCAGAACTTAAAGTTTCCCAAAAACAACAGGAAATTGCCACGAAAGAGAAAACGATTAACAGCGGTTATGATGGCTACGTGAAAGGGCTGCAAACAGAAATTGCCACAGCACAAAAAAATATCGAGGAGGCTAAAGCAGCACTGGAAACATGGATGGAAAACAACACAGATGTGACTAAAGACGAAGCATCTAAAAAAGTTGAAGAATTAAACGCCCAAAAAGAAGCGTTGGATAAAAAATACAGCGATTTAACCTTAAAATTAATCGACTTACAAGCCGACCAAAGCAAATTGCTTGCAGCGCTAGATGCAGCTAAAAAAAATCAAAGCAACGCTAACAATGCAAAAAACAAAGCTGGAGAAGAGCTAGAAAAGGCAACCCAAGCGTACGAGGATGCTGAAAATGGTCTAAATTCAGCTAAACAAGATATCATCAACGAGTTCCCGGAATTTGAATACGGGGTTACTACCAATATCGAGAAAAAACAAGCAGAGTTAGAAAAAGCAACCGCCGAAACGGCAAAAACATTAGCAGAAGCAAAGGTTGCTTTAGAAAAAGCAAAGACCAGTATTCCGGAATTATTCGCCACCAAAGAAAATGCTGAAAAAGCTGTTGAACCTATTCAAAAGGAAGCAGAAAGATTGACAAAAGAATTAGCTGAAGCAACGGAGGAAAAAGCTGTTTGCGAGGGGAAACAAGCTGCATTGAAAGAAAAAATGGAAACAGAAAAAGGCGTGTATGACAACCATCTCGCCGAAGTAAAACGGCTAACCGAGCTTTTAAAAGACGAGTCATTAAGTGCCGATGAAATCGCCGGATACCAAAGAGAGTTAAAAATCGCAGAGGAACTGGCAGCTGAAACAAAAATAACTTACGATGCCGCTAAAAAAGCACACGACGACAACGAAGCCGCACTCAAAGAAGCAAAAGATAGCATCGAAGAGTTAAATAAAGAAATCGAGAAAAATGCAAAAACTTTAGCTGAAGCAGTGGTTGCAATGGAAAAAGCCGAAAAGACTTACAACGACACGATGGAAGCCGTGAAAGAGGGCGGTGAATTGCAAAACAAGATCGCAATAGCGGAAAGTAACGCTAATAACGCAGAAGAAGCTGAAGCTAATTTCAAAGAGAGACTAGAGGCTGCCAACAAAACTCTTACCGATTTCTTAGCTGATAAAGAAAAAGCAGAGAAAGCTTTTGCCACTGCCGAAGAAACTTTGGAAGCATCCGTAAAAGCTGTTGAAGATGCAGAAAAAGCAATAGAAGATTCTGAATACTCGGCTATCAAGAAAGAAAGAGAGAACATCGAGAGTGAAAAAGCTGTTTACGATGCCTTAATCACTAAATACGAGGAGTTAATCAATGATGGTTCTCTGACAGAGTACAAGGAAAGTATCGAAGCTAAAATCAAAGAGTGTAACGAAAATATCGCCACATACACTGAAACCATTGAGGAAAATCAAGCCCTAATCAAAGAATTCGAAGCAGCAGAAGAGGCTGAGAAAGACGAAATCGTTAATAGAGGTCATGAAACCTTGAGGAATGAAATTGCAATACTTGAACAAGAAATCAAGAACCTGCAAGAAATCATCGTATATAACCAAGCAGAAGTTGACCGTTTGAAAGGAGTTATCGACTCTTTGGAAGAAGCTGAATAAAAATACTGACGAACACATCATCGGGCGTTAATCGCCCGATGAAAACAAACACTATTCTAATATGTTAAAAAGAGTATTGACAATTGCCATCATCATGACGGGTTCGGTTCTGCTGGCGAATGCACAAGAGAAGCAAGAAGATGTCACCCCGAAGAAAGGAGACAAGGCAGTTTCCTTGAACTTGGGCGTGGGTTCTTTTGTCGGCATGGAAGCCCCGGCTCCGAATCTAAGCAGCTACAATATCTCTGCACCTCAAACCAGCTGGTTTGACAAACAGCTATCCTTGAACTTCGAGTTCAAATGGATGTTTGCAGAGAAATGGGCATTGAAAGCGATGGGAGGATTCTCATTCAAAAACAACCCCGAGTACAAAGCCGTTCCCGGCAGTAGCACCGAGGGAAAATTTGAAGAAGGGGACGTCCCGGATTACAAATTCGTAACCTCGAAAGATAATTTGAAATATTCCGTGGTACTCGGGGCTGAACGTTACGTGAAAACCAAATACAATAAGTTATTTTTCCGCTACGGGGGTGAGTTCGGGTTTTCCTACGGACGCCAAACGGCAAAAGCCGACGACGAATCTTACTTGGGTAAATCCGTCGGGGAAGCATTCGGCTACCGGGTAGCCGGGGTGACCGGCTTCGATTATTTCGTTTCGAAAGCATTTTTCATTTCAATCGAAATACGCCCGTTGGCATACGACTACACGGTGTACAATATTCGCCCGCAAGTCGGATTAAAACTTCTATCTTCAGACAGACACGGTATCGACTTTTTGTCTAACCCAATGTTGAAAATCGGATTCCGATTCTAACAAATTATATTGCAACCAGAACGTACGGGAGTCTTTCCCGGGAGTAGCAGAGGATGTTTTGACACATCCTCGCTCTTTTATATAAAATATAGCTGACAAAAGATTTTTTACAGGGAAAAGAGTAATATTAATCTGACACGATACAGGCGGCAGAGTCACCATTTCGCAAACGAAATTCCCCAAAGCGATTATGTAGAATATTATTTGTATTTCTAAATTAAATGTTATAATTTTGCGTCGTACGAGTGTTTAGCCTAGTTTTGAAAATATCATGTATCGGATTCCTTTCGAAAAGCCAAGTAGAAAGAGGTATTCATACATTTAAAATATTTGAAAATGCAACCAGCTCGGAGAGGCCGGACAACTCTTCGAGATATTGAAAGGGATACCGAGTGTATCCCTTTCTCCTTTTTTCTCCCGCCGTGCATAATTATTTTCAGCTTTTGCATAATTATAGTGGTGATTTATAAGGTTTATCATTCATTATATCGTATTTTTGTCATGTAATCAAAAAAACCAATTTATGTCTAAGATTGTTGAGGTAAATGTTCAATCCGAAATCGGAAAACTGAATGGAGTTATCCTCCATACACCAGGCGAGGAGGTAGAAAACATGACTCCTGAAAACGCTGAGAGAGCGCTCTACAGCGATATTTTAAATCTATCAATTGCACGAAAAGAATACAAACAGCTCAGTGAAGTCTTGGGTAAGATCACGAAAACTTATCAAGTAAGAGACTTGCTGACGAACATTTTAAAGGACGATGCCATCAAGTTGGAAGTGCTCAACCGCATCGAAAAAATAGAACCTTTTATCGCGGAAGAAACACCCAAAGGTTCGATCAAGGATAAATTATTGGATGAAGATGCAGAAGATTTAGCCCGTTTACTCATCGAAGGGGTGGAAATGAAACGGGACACGTTGACCAAATTCCTGAATAAAGATTGGTATGACCTGCGTCCGTTGCATAATTTCTTCTTCACTCGCGATGCATCCATGAGCATGTATAACGAGGTACTCATCGGCCGCATGGCAAATGCAGTACGCGATCGTGAAGCCGTGATTATGCAGTCTATTTTTGATTTCACCCCCGGGTTCAAAACACGCACCCTTAATTTGAACACGACAAACGACCCCACCCGCAAATTAACAATCGAGGGAGGTGACGTTCTGATCGCTCGTGACGATATTTTAGTAATCGGTAACGGGGCACGTACCACCACTCGCGGTATCGATGCACTGATGTATAACTTCATCAACCGGAACGAAGATAAAGTACAACATATTCTGGTACAGGAATTACCCCATTCTCCAGAATCATTCATCCACTTGGATATGGTATTTACCTTCTTGGATAAAGACAAATGTATGGTTTACGAGCCCCTGATTATGAGCCCGGGCAACTACCAGACCGTGCATATCAAGATTCAACACGGCAAATTAATCAGTATCCGCAGGGAGAAAACCTTGCTACACGCGTTGAAAAAACTGGGAATGGACTTGGAGCCCGTGTATTGTGGCGGCGAGGACGAAACTTGGAACATGGAAAGAGAACAATGGCACAGTGGTGCAAACTTCTTCTGCGTGGCACCGGGTAAAGTCATCGGTTACGCTCGTAACAATTATACCGTGGAAGCCATGAGCAACGCCGGGTTCGAGATTATCCGCGCTTGTGACGTGATTAGCAATAAAGTAGATTTAAAGAACTACAACAAATACATGCTTACCATTGAAGGTTCGGAACTTCCCCGCGGAGGAGGAGGTGCCAGATGCATGACCATGCCGATCAACCGGGATGAAGTAGAGTGGTAAAGAAATGAAAAAAGCCTCCGAACGGAGGCTTTTTTCATTTCTCCCCGATATATAAACTGGCGATTCCGAACGTCAACCGTTGCTGAGAAACATTAGCATAGCCGGAACGACGCATGATTTCCAAGAACTTCTCTCCTTGAGGGAAAGCGAATACCGAAGCCGGCAAATACTCGTAAGCCTTCCGGTTACCGGAAATAATCCCTCCCACGAAAGGCAGTATATTTCTGAAATAAAAATTGTATAGCTGTTTCATAGGAAATCTTTCAGGCGTGGAAAATTCTAAAATAACCACCTTTCCCCCGGGACGCAACACCCGGCACATTTCCGTCAACCCCTGCTCCAAGTGCTCGAAGTTACGTACGCCGAAAGCCACTGTCACGGCATCAAAAGTATTATTCCCGAACGAAAGATTCTCACTATCCCCGTACTGGAAATCGAGTTGGTCTGCCAGTCCCTTGTTTTTCGCTTTCTCACGGGCAACAACCAACATATTCTCGGATATATCCGCCCCAATCACACGCTTCACGCCATGCTTCAACGCCTCGATAGAAAAATCACCCGTACCGCAAGCGATATCCAACACCAACTCTTTCCGCCCGGCTCCTACCACTTTCATCGCTTTTCTCCGCCAACGTTTATCAATCCCCATAGATAACAAGTGGTTCAACAAATCATACTTGGGCGCAATTCCGTTGAACATCTCCTGTACCTTTTCTTTCTTTGCCATTATTTTTTCATTTATTTCAACGGCGAAAATAATCAATTTTTAGCTTCTAAAACAATAACCGCCTGTATAACTCAAAACAAAACATGTATAAAGTACACACGAAAAAATCGTGAGAACCCTTTGCAGAGAGTCCTCACGACACGAAATATA
The DNA here is from genome assembly GCF_959596855.1 of uncultured Butyricimonas sp. Lineage (NCBI taxonomy): Bacteria > Pseudomonadati > Bacteroidota > Bacteroidia > Bacteroidales > Odoribacteraceae > Butyricimonas > uncultured Butyricimonas sp. The sequence goes on along the minus strand of NZ_CAUFYA010000004.1, from coordinate 87,768 downwards.
AACTCAAATCAAAACCTCCGAAAGTATAGTTATTTGCTCGATGTACCGCTTTCCAGAATACTGACAATCGAGAACAGGGAAAAGCATATCGCTCCCAAACCGATCAGTACACGCGAAGGTACAAAGAAAGCGTTATCCAGTGACGCCTCTTCAAAAAGGAAGGCTCCCAAGAAAAGAGCAAACAAAGCTGTCATGACCGGAATCAAAGGTATCCGGTTCGCCAATTTACATTCTTGACGCCACACCTTTGCCAATAAAAGAACCTTACTGGAAATACTGAAACAAACCAGCCCGAGGCCAATCAAGATAAAACCGGTAGTATTCACGGGAGCCGCTGCAGCCAACAACTCTACAATTCCCCCTACAATACAGATAGTCCCCATGAAAAATACCAGTCTAGGCCAATTTTTTCTATCTTTTTCCCCGTAATCATTCCTGATCTGACGGGAAATACTTGCAACCAAACCAATCAGACTCGTGCATATACAAGCCAAGCCCGCCATGACACTCCCGGCAACCAGATGATCGCCCTCGGAAGCCCCGGACAATAAAACGATAGCCCATACCCATGCCACCAAAGCCAGCACGATAGTGATTCCAATCAGCGTGGATTCCGTCGTCGCTGAAAAACCTGCCGGGTTAATTTTATCACTCGTCCCGTGGGAATTTCCCGGAATTAATGTAAATTTAGTCGATGAAGTCGCCGCCGTAGAGATACAACCGGCGATTAATGCCACCCCGCAAATCACGTGCCCCGGCACGAACATATTCTGCGGTTCCGCCATGTTCAACAAAGTGATCCCCAAAATCATAGTACCCAAGGCAAACAAATACCCCATGGCAGGCAACAAATACTTCACCACGGGATTATACGTGTGGATCAACTGACGAATGATCGTGGCAGCCGTGGCATAAAGGGCTAAACAAAGAACTCCTAATGAAAACACGACCGGCCCTGCCACCCAACGAGCTTCATCATTCCCGTAACCGAAAATATACCCCCCGAAAAAGAAGCAAATCAACGCCATCAATAAGGGAATTAAACGAAACAAAACACTAATACCGTAATTCATAAGCAATTCATTTTAATACCTATGCATATACGGCGATTAACATATTCGGTTAACCCGTTTCTTTGAAAATTATATTAAAAAACCTAATCATTCAGTACCTTCCACAACATATCTTTCAACTCCGTGATGCCGTTTCCCGTGACGGAAGAAATAAAAACGTAAGGAATATCCGGCAAGTCCTGTTCTATTTCCGCCATGAGTTCCCGGTCTATGAAATCGGACTTCGTGATTGCCAGCAATCTTCTTTTATCCAACAATTCCGGATTAAATTGCTTCAACTCGTTCAGCAATATCCGGTACTCCTCGTGAATGTCCTTACTATCACACGGCACCATAAATAATAATACCGAATTTCGCTCGATATGACGCAAGAATCGCAATCCCAATCCTTTACCAAGGTGAGCCCCCTCAATGATACCGGGGATATCCGCCATAACAAAAGAACGATTATCCCGGTAATTCACGATTCCCAAGTTCGGTACCAACGTTGTAAAAGGATAATTGGCAATCTCCGGTTTCGCTGCCGACACCACGGACAACAAGGTCGATTTTCCGGCATTCGGGAATCCCACCAATCCCACGTCGGCAAGTACTTTCAACTCCATAATCACGGTACGCTCCACGCGCGGTTCCCCGGGTTGCGCGTAACGAGGTGTCTGATTCGTGGCAGAACGGAAATTCCAGTTTCCAAGACCACCTCGTCCTCCGCGAACGGCAATAGCCGTTTCACCGTCCCGGGTAATCTCACAAACCGTTTCACCCGTGTCCGCATCCCGAGCCACTGTCCCGAGAGGCACGTCCACGATTACATCTTCCCCGTCCGCCCCTGTGCACAAATTACCGCTTCCACTCTCCCCGTCGCCCGCGAACACGTGACGTTGGAATTTCAAGTGAATCAATGTCCAATAATTACGATTCCCACGCAAAATCACGTGACCGCCGCGTCCTCCATTTCCCCCGTCAGGCCCGCCTTTAGCGGAACGCTTATCCCGGTGCAAATGCATGGAGCCCGGTCCCCCGGCTCCGCTACGACAGAAAATTTTCACGTAATCGACAAAGTTCGTTGATGCCATCCTTTTTTATTTTAGATTTATGATTTATGATTTTAGATTCCAAATTAAAAATGACATCATTCACTCGTCATTTTCAATTTTCAATTTTCAACTTTCAATTGTATACAAGTCCGGCAGATTTCGTCCTAAACCGTCGTAATCCAAGCCTCGCCCAATCACAAAATCGTTTTCCAGACCTATACACGTGTAATCAAGAGTCAAGTCATACCTCAAAGCCCCCGGCTTATAAAACATAGCCGCAATCTTCACTTGTTTCGGGTTCCTCTCCTCCAACATACGCTTCAAGTATACCATAGACTCTCCCGAATCTACCATATCTTCCAGAACCACGACAGTACGTCCGGCAATATCTTCTTTCAAACCTATCAAGTTCTGCACGTTTCCGGAAGAAGCAAGCCCGTCATACGAGGCAATCTTCACGAAACTGATTTCTGTCCCTTCCACCGTGATTTTCTTCAGCAAATCGGACACGAACATAAAAGCCCCGTTCAGAACACCAATAAACAAGGGAGATTCCCCCGCCAAATCCTTATTCATTTGTCGGGCAACCCGGTCTATCGCCTGCTCAATCTCCTCTGCCCCGATCAATAACCGGAAATCCCGATCATGCAGTCTGATTGTTTTCATATCACAAATATTTCTCCCGAATGACTGTTTTCCGTCTTCGGACTCGTTTTTTTATTTAACTTTGCGCAAAAGTACAACTTTGAATTTAAAATCCGGTAAAAATATGGATCCAAAAGTAAGTATTATCATGGGTAGCACTTCTGATCTACCCGTTATGGAAAAAGCCGCGAAAGTATTGAATGACTTTTGCATACCTTTCGAAATCAATGCTCTTTCCGCTCACCGCACGCCGGCAGAAGTGGAAGCCTTCGCCAAAGGCGCTCGCGAACGGGGCATCGAAGTTATCATCGCCGGAGCCGGAATGGCAGCACACCTGCCGGGTGTTATCGCCGCCATGACTCCCGTCCCCGTTATCGGAGTACCCATCAATGCCTCCCTCGACGGTATGGACGCCCTCTTGGCTATCGCCCAAATGCCCCCGGGCATCCCTGTCGCCACCACAGCCATCAACGGAGCCATGAACGCCGGAATATTGGCAGCACAGATTCTTGCCGTGGGTGACAATGCATTAAAAGCGAAAATCGTTGATTTCAAAGAATCCTTGAAAAAGAAAATCGTTGACGCCAACAATGAACTGGCAAAAGTAAAATACGATTACAAGACGAATTAAGGAGGTGTGTTTTACACACCTCTAGTCTATAAAAGACGAACCTTCGGTTCATAAATACTCTTGACTTTATGACATGATGGACTTTATAGACCTTACAGACCAGAGGATGTGTTTTGCCACATCCTCTTATTAATCGTACTTGATAAAATTCACATTTTCCCCATTTTTATAAGTTATAACTTATAAATTTCATATCTTTGGATATGCGGCTCCAGAGTCGTCTTTCATACCAATAACCTAAACTTCCAAAGATGTGTAGAGCAGTACTTTTCTGTATATTTCTATTCATGCTCCCTGCCATTCTTCACTCGCAGGAAATCACGGATATAGAGAAATTATTGCAAGACAATGACGTGGAAGCTTCCGAAGCTTATTATGAAGATATCGTGGCAACCCTTTTGAATCTGTCCACAAACCCTATAAATATTAATTCCGTACCTTTCGACAGCCTGAAAATGCTCTTTTTCCTGTCAGATGCACAGATTGACAATTTACTGGAATTTCGGGAAAAGCATGGTGCTTTCATGCACCCGAACGAGATTCTATTGGTTACAGGTTTCGGCACTAGAGATTTAGAAAATATCAAACCCTTTATCCGCATCGGGGATTATACTCCCGGTACAACCCGCCTTCCCCGATTGCACCACGAGATACTGGCTCGCGTCAAAACCACACGCCCGAAACAAGCCGGTTACAAGCGATACAGCCGAGATGCATTCATTTATGAAAAAGATTACCTCACCAAAAAAAGAAACCGTTTCCAAGGTCCGCCCGTAAGCACCTTGTTAAAATACAAAGTTACCGCCGGAAACCGCTGGCAAGGGGGTATCACCCTCGAAAACGACGCGGGAGAGAATTATTTCACGAAAAACCAGAAAACCGGATTCGACTTTCTCTCCGCCCACCTCTGCTACACGCCCGGTAATACCATTCAAAAAATATGCGTCGGAGATTATAAAATACAATGGGGACAAGGATTAATCGCGTGGGGCGGATTCTCTACCGGCAAATCATCCGCTTCACTGAGTAACGAAAAATCAGGAAACGGCATCATGCCCTACTTCTCCACCGACGAGAATCGCTTTCTCCGGGGTGGCGCCATCAGCCTACAACCTTTTCGGGATATGACAACAGAAATATTCATCTCCTACAAAAAGACCGACGGCAACCCGCTCGCCACGGATACCCTCACCCCGGATGCCTTACGAACAGCCACACTCTATCAAACAGGTTATCACCGCAACGCACTGGAATCAGAGAAGAAACACACGCTGAAAGAATTTACGACCGGACTCTCCGCCCGCTTGAATCACCGCTACTTTCGAACGGGAATACAAATTCTATATTACAATTTCACCCCCGCTCTCGCCATCGGGAAATCCACTTACCAGCAATACAACGACCGGGGACGCCATCGCACCCTCATCAGCATCGACTATAAAACGGGAGCCCGCCACTGCTTTCTATTCGGGGAAATCGCCCGCGGCGACAATGGCTCATGGGCAACCATCAACGGATTGCGTTACACGGGTTTCCGCCCCGCGGCACTAAGCGTCATTTATCGCCGATACGATAAAGACTTCCGCTCCCATTATAACAGCGGATTCGCCGAATACTCGAATACCTCCAACGAAGAAGGCATATACGCGGGACTGGAATGTACACCTTTCCGCAACTTGAAACTTAACGCGTACTACGACCATTTCCGTTTCTTCGCACCCCGTTATCAAGCAACACTCCCCGGTTCCGGAAACGAGGTCACGGGTGAAGTCACCTACTCCCGTCCCCGCTGGGAATGTAACCTGCGTTTCAAACACGAGGGGAAACCGGAAGATTACAAAGCAGAAAAAATCATCTCCGTCATCCGGACAAAACAAGAATACAGACTCCAATTCTCCTGCTCTTTCATAGAGTGCTTGAAACTACAAAGCCGCGCCACCTATGTCCGCTACGCGAAGCAAGAGAAAAAAGAGTCCGGTTTTCTCGTTTATCAAGACATTGCCTATACATCCCGCGAAGAAAACGTTAAAGCCCAGTTTCGTTTGGCATACTTTGATACAGACAGCTACAATGCCCGCGTATACGCCTACGAACATAACGTACTTTACGGGTATTCTTTCCCGGCATACCAAGAACGGGGTGTACGTTCCTACTTGAATCTGAATTGGAAACCCGTCCGCCGCATCACGCTATACCTCAAAGCCGGCGTAATCTATTATCCGGACAAAACGATTATCAGCTCCTCTTTGACACAAGTGGACGACAACAAATTATTCGATTTTACTTTCCAAGTTCGAGTCAGAATATAACAAACCGGACTCACACCCCTGTATGTCTTCCCCTCAACACCCGTTCCACATCTTCCAACCCGTACCCCTTGGCAATCAACAACACAATATAGTGATACATCAAATCCGCCGCCTCGTTCAAGAACAATTCTTCGTTGTCATCCTTCGCTTCAATCACCAGTTCAACGGCTTCCTCTCCCACTTTTTGAGCGACTTTATTAATACCCTTGCCTATCAATCGTGCCGTGTACGATACCTCCGGGGAATCATTTTTACGTTTTCGCAAATATTGTTGCAAATAATGCAGAAAATCACTCTCCCGGTTAACCTCGCCCCAACACGTGTCGCTCCCCGTGTGACAAGTAGGTCCGGCAGGTATCGCTTTCACCAACAACGAGTCATTATCACAATCAGCGAGAATCTCTTTCACGTGCAAAAAATTACCGCTCTTCTCCCCCTTCGTCCACAAGCGTTGACGGGAACGACTGAAAAAACACACTTTACCCGAATCCAACGTTTTCGCGACAGACTCCGCGTTCATGTACCCTTGCATCAATACTACCCGGGTTTCGGCATCTTGCACGATTGCCGGAATCAACCCGTTCACATCAAATTTCAATTTTTCCAATGCTATCATCTCTCTTTTCATTTTTAACGTACAACAATTCCTTTCTCTTTCAAATAACACTTCAACTCCGGTATCCCGACCTGTCCGAAATGGAATACCCCTGCCGCTAGCACGGCATCCGCCCGCCCGCGAACAAACGCGTCATAAAAATCCTCCATACACCCCGCTCCCCCGGATGCGATAACCGGAACCCGCACCATTTCACCCAGTCGAGCCACGGCATCGCAAGCAAAACCTTGATGTGTCCCGTCATGGTCCATCGACGTGAACAAAATCTCACCCGCACCCCTCTCCTCTGCCTCCCGTGCCCACGAGAAAAGCTCCCGTTCCGTCGCCAAACGACCGCCATGACTATATACCTGCCAACCATCCGCCCCTTGTTTCGCGTCAATCGCCACCACCACACACTGTCGCCCGAATGCCTCCGATAACCGATTAATTAAACCGGGCTCAGTCAACACACTCGAATTTACAGACACCTTATCCGCACCTTTCCGCAACAACACCTCGACATCTTTTTCCGATGATATTCCTCCCCCCACGGTAAAAGGAATATTCACCGCACGAGCCACTCGTTCCACCCATTCCGCCATCGTCTTCCTCTTGTCACAACTCGCCGTTATATCCAAAAACACCAATTCATCCGCCCCCTCTTTCGAATAACGCTCAGCCAGCTCCACGATGTCCCCCGCATCTCGTAAATTCTCGAAATTCACCCCTTTTACCGTCCTCCCGTCTTTTACATCCAGACAGGGAATTATTCTCTTTGCTAAAAACATACCAATTTAAGATTTAAGATTTAAGATTTATGATTTATGATTCACGATTTATGATTTTTCCCACGAACTAATAATCGTAAATCGTAATTCATAAATCATAAATTAATTAGATTTTCCCTTCATACAACGCTTTCCCCACTATGACCTCTGTCACACCCGCACCTGCCAACGCCTTCACGTTTTCTTTTGAACTCACTCCCCCGGAAGCAATCACCGTCAATTCCGGGAAACGGGTCACCAACTCCCGGTACAAAGGCAATGCCACACCCGCCAACATCCCGTCCCGCTCTATATCCGTGCACATCAAATATTTCAACATGGGACGGTACCATTCTACCAATTCAAATACAGTTGTTTCCGTTCCGCGTTTCCACCCGTTGATATACACCCGCTCCCCGCGGACATCCGCACCTACAATCACCCGCTCCCGCCCGTATCGTTCCAACCACAGGGTAGTTTTCCGTCTATCCTGTTGTGCCATACTCCCCAAGCAAACAAATGAAGCCCCGGCATCAAACACCCGGCAAATATCATCCTCCCCTTTTATCCCACCACTAAAATCCACCCGTAAACGTGTATGCTTACATATTCTTTCCAGCACATCGACATTCACGACACGAGAAGCCGCCGCCCCGTCCAAATCCACGAGATGCAACCTCTCCATTCCCGCCGCTTCAAAACGTCGTGCAGCCTCCAACGGGTCATCATGATAAACCTTACTCCTGTCATAATCTCCCTGCATCAAGCGCACACACCTCCCCCCGATAATATCTATCGCCGGAATAATCGTTATCTCCTTTTCCATATCACTCACCATTTTAAAAAGTTCTCAAGTATTCGTACCCCCGTTTCAGCAGACTTCTCCGGATGAAATTGACATCCCCAGAAATTATCCTTCCGGATAGCGGCACTAAATTCCCGCTGATAATCACACGCCGCAATCGTATTTTCACACACGGGTACATAATAGGAATGCACGAAATAAACCCTCTCGCCCTCGTTCACTCCCGTAAACAACGGACTCCTCAACTCCCGAATCCCGTTCCATCCCATGTGCGGCACCTTGCTCTCGCTCCCGAATTTCCGCACCCGTACAGGAAAAATACCCAACCCGTCCGTGTTCCCCTCGTCCGAAGCCTCACACATCAATTGCATCCCCAAACATATCCCCAGCACCGGTACCCGCAATGATGATATTACCGTATCCAGTCCACCCTCTTTCAATTGCCGCATCGCGGCAGCAGCCTGCCCCACCCCCGGGAATATAACCTTATCCGCCGCCCGTATCACTTCCGCATCGGCACTACACGCTACCTCATATCCCAACCGCCGCACCGCCGTTTCCACCGAGAATAAATTTCCCGCACCGTATTCTATGATAACAACCTTTCCCATTTAAGATTTAAGATTTAAGATTTACGATTTATGATTAAAATATTAGTTCATGAAAAATTGAGAAATTCCTCAATCAAAAATCTTCAATCATAAATCATCAATTAATCAGTCTATTAAACTCTTCGTCGATGGCAACTCTCCCCCGTCCTTCTGTTCCACCGCCACACGCAAGCAACGCCCGAAAGCCTTAAAAATAGCCTCTATCGTGTGATGTGTATTCTCTCCCTTCGCCGTCACATGCAGGTTACACTTTGCCGTCTGGCAAAAGGAAGCGAAAAAGTGTTTGGTCATCTCTGTCGGGAAATCCCCCACGTACTCCCGGGTAAACGTCGCATTCCATTCCAACCACCCCCGTCCCCCGAAATCAAGCAACACCTCCGCTTTCGCCTCATCCATGGGTAAAGCAAAACCGTACCGCCCAATCCCCTTCTTACTCCCCAACGCCTCGGCAAAACAACTCCCTAGCACGATAGCCGTATCCTCTATCGTGTGATGTTCATCGACCTGCAAGTCCCCCTTCACGGCAACAACCAAATCAATTTCCCCGTGGCGTGCAATCTGTTCCAACATATGGTCGAAAAAAGCCAATCCCGTCCGTACGTCCCCTTCTCCCGAACCATTCAGGTCAAGCGCAACCTTCACGTCCGTTTCTGCGGTCTTTCTTTCTTTTACTGCCCGGCGGCTGCCTTTTTTCAAAAAACGAACAATCCTTCCCCAAGAACCAGTACACAAAGCCACGGGTAACCCCTCCGGGACCTCCTCGCCCAAATAAATTCCCCGTATCCCCATGTTTTTCGCCAACTGCATATCCGTCACCCTATCCCCTATCACGTAAGAATACTCTCGCTCCAACCCATCACCCAAATACTTCTCCACCATACCAATTCCCGGTTTTCGACAAGGGGAGCCCTCTTCCGGCATACTCTCGTCAATAAGAATCTCGTCAAACACCACGCCTTCACCCGCCAACGTCCGTAACATAAACTCATGGGGTGGCAAAAAAGCCTCCATCGGGAAACGCTCCGTCCCCAAGCCATCTTGGTTACTTACCATAACCAACCGATAATCCGTATCCCTCGCCAACTCCCGCAAAGCCCCGATAACTCCCGGCACGAATTCCAATTTCGACATATTATCCACTTGAAAATCACCGGGCGGTTCCTTGATAATCGTTCCATCCCTATCTATAAACAAAATCTTCTTCATACATCTTGTCATCTAAAATCCTTTAATACCCGAATCAATAAATCATTCTCCTCCCTCGTCCCAATCGTGACGCGTAAGCCCCCCTCCAACCGGGGCGGAATATGCCGCACCCGGACAACCAGCCCGTGAGCCAACAAATAATCATACACTTCCCGATAACGAGGCGTACACGCGAGTAAGAAATTCGCCTCCGAATCATACACCCGCTCAAAACACGCCATACCCCGCAATGCCACAAACACCCGCTCCCTCTCCCGTTTGATTTCCTCGACTCTCTCCCGGAACAAATCCACGTTCTTCAACGCCTCCAACGCCATTCGTTGCGTCACCGAACCGATATTATAAGGCGGCTTTACCTTATTCAGATACTTCACCAATCCCGGTTCCGCCATACATATCCCTACACGCAATCCCGCCAGTCCCCACGCTTTCGACAACGTCTGCAACACCACGACATTCGGGCACTCTCCCCGTAAACTTGTTGCCGACGGCACATCCGCGAAGTCGATATACGCCTCATCGACCACTACCAACCCGTCAAACCGCAACGCAACTCGCCGAATCTCATCCAAGGGAATGACATTCCCCACCGGATTATTCGGGGTACAAAAGAAAATAATCTTTGTCCGTTCATCCACCCGCTCAAAGATACGCTCCCATTCCGGCATAAAATCATCGTCCAGCACCAAGTTCCGCACCTCCGTGCCATTCACCCGGGCGCTCACCTCGTACATCGAATACCCCGGAGAAAACACGATTATATTATCCCGTCCCGGTACACAAACCGTCCGTATCAACATATCAATCAACTCGTCACTCCCGTTCCCCAACACCAACCGTGACACATCCCCCCCCTTCAACCGGGCAATCTGCTGTTTCAGTTCCCGCTGATACGGGTCCGGATAACGGTTATATTCCGACGCGAACGGATTCTCATTCGCGTCCAACAACACCGCCCCCGCTCCCTCGAACTCCCCGCGGGCACAAGAGTACGCCTCCAGTTCCCGTATATTCTCTCTTACCAAATTCTCAAACTCCATTTTCATGTTTGTTTATAAAGTTTATAATGTTCGTAAAGTTTATAAAGTATTCCGGCAGCCTCGCTGCCGAGAACAAAGTCCCCATACAGCCCATAAACCTCATAAATCTTATGAACTTTATGAACCTTATGAACTTTATAAACCTTACAAACTTTCAACTCGAACCCTTACCGCATTCCCGTGCGCCGTCAAATTCTCGTTATCAGCCATCATCTCTATCGTCTTCCCCAGATAAGCCAATCCCTCCGGGCGAATCTCTTGAAAACTAATCTTCTTCATAAAAGAATCTACCCCGACACCGCTATACGCCCGTGCATACCCGTTCGTCGGCAACGTGTGATTCGTCCCCGAAGCATAATCCCCCGCGCTCTCCGTCGAATAATTTCCCAAGAAAACAGAACCGGCATTCCGTATCCGCGGCACCCACGCCATGTAATCCTCCACGCACAACATCAAGTGTTCCGGGGCATAAAGATTCGCCATCTCCACGCACTCCTCCCGACTATTCAACACCACGTACTTCGAGCATTTCAACGCCATTTCCGCTATCGATTTGCGAGGCAATCTATCCAATTGCTCCCGCAACTCTCTTTCCACCTCTTCCACCAACCTCTCCACGCAAGTAACAAGCACCACCTGACTATCCGGACCGTGTTCCGCCTGTGATAACAAATCTGCCGCCACAAAACGGGGACAGGCAGTTCCATCCGCCACAATCATTAATTCCGACGGACCAGCCGGCATATCAATCGCCACCCCGTAACGCCCGACCATTTGTTTAGCCGCCGTCACGAAACGATTGCCCGGTCCGAAAATCTTATCTACCCGGGGTATCGTCCCCGTCCCCAACGTCAAAGCGGCAATCGCCTGAATCCCCCCAACTTTATATACCCGACTCACGCCACAAAGTTTCGCCGTCCACAAAATCACCGGATTCACCCGTCCATCCTGTCCCGGAGGCGTACAAATCACAACCTCCCGACATCCGGCAATACGTGCGGGTATAGCCAACATCAACACGGTCGAGAACAACGGCGCACTTCCTCCCGGCACATACAACCCCACGCGTTCAATCGCTCTCGCCTCCTGCCAACAACGGAAACCATTCGCGTTCACGTATTCATTAATACCCGGTAGCTGCACCTCGTGAAACCGTTCTATATTCTCCTTCGCCAGCCCAATAGCCTCTTTCAAATCCGCAGCTACCTCCCGGTCAGCAACTTCAAACTCTTCGTTCGTTACCTCAAAATCAGCCATCTTCACCCTATCGAAATACCACGTGTACTTCTTCAACGCCTCATCCCCATCACGAGCCACCTCATCAAACACAGCCCGACACACCTTTTCCAAATCCTCGCCCTTATTTACCGGACGTTCCAATATCTTCGCCCAATCTTCTCTTTTCGGATATAATATCTTATTCATAACCTTATTACATTAATTTTACTCAATCATTTTTTCAATCGGCACCACCAGTATCCCCTCCGCTCCCGCGGCACGCAAAGCTCCTATCGACTCCCAAAACCGATTCTCGTTCACCACCGAATGAAGCGAGTACCACCCCTTCATCCTCAACGGCATCACGGTCGGACTTTTCACCCCCGGCAACACCCTGCAAATCTCTTCCAACTTATCCTCCGGAGCGTTCAACAAAATATACTTGTTACATTTCGCCGCCAACACCGCTTTAATCCGAAACATCAATTGCTCCAACAACGTCCGTTTCTCCTCGTCCAAATTCGGGTTCGCCACCAAAACAGCAGTAGACTTAAACAACGTGTAAACCTCCGTCAACCCGTTTTTGAAAAGCGTACTCCCCGAACTCACGATATCACAAATCGCATCCGCCAACCCAATCCCCGGCGCAATCTCCACCGACCCTGTAATCACGTGAGCCTCTGCCTGTATGTTATTCTGCTGTAAAAAATCATTCAATGTATTCGGGTACGACGTCGCAATCTTCTTCCCCTGCAACCACTCCAATCCCGTAAACTCCTCCGACTTCGGAATCGCTATCGACACCCGACATCCGGAAAAGCCCAAATCCAACAACTTCAATACATTCGCCCGTTTCTCTATTATCGTGTTCTCCCCGATAATCGCCACGTCAACCACCCCATCCTCCACGTAATGAGGAATATCCGAATTTCGTAAATAAAGCACCTCCAACGGGAAATTGGAGGCCTGTGCCATCAACTGCTCTTTCCCGTTATTAATAGAAATACCACACTCTTTCAACAACTCGAGGGAATCCTCGTTCAAACGTCCTGACTTCTGAATTGCGACTTTCAATTTTACCATCTTCATTTGATTTTATCGTCGCTCTGAATCCGGAAAGGCTATTTATGATATCGAAAAAAACAAAACGAGCCCGCCTGATTCAGGCGAGCTCGTTTATACTTTCTTTATCTCTAATTACAGCACAACAGCATCATCTCACCTGAAAACAGTGATGGCAATGATGATGCATATGATGTAACGTACTATTCATATTTTTGTCTTTTTCGTGCTGCAAATATAAGAACTAAAAATTATTCCGCAAATTTCTGCATGAATTTTTCAACTGACTGAGGCAATACCATTGCTGCTGGTGCAGGAGCTTCTTCTACATAAGGAACTAGATGCAAACCGATTTCGGTTTCATTGCTATTCTCAATAAGAGGTACAATCATACCTACTAAAGAACTTACCAATTCTTTCATATCACCTAACTGCTCCCCAAAAGTTTCTAACAAAGAAGGTAGCATTTTCACGACAGGTAGCATCATTTCTTTATTTACATATACATCAACACCATCATCCGTCTTTCTCATCAACAAAGGTAATCCCTCATTTGCTGCAGCAGCCAATTGAAGCAAAGGATTTACCGACTCTGAACGCCCAACATTAGATTGCTTAGGAGAAGTCGCATCAGCAATAATTCCATTAATATTTAAAGCAATGTACAATTTATTATCTACAACATTATGTAGCGCCATTCCTTTTGGAGAATCACCAAATTTTGGATCAGTAAACAATTTATCCACATCTTGAATATAAGATGCAATAACATTACCATCTTCTTCCAAAGAAAGAGATTGTAATAACTTAGGTAAAATCCAATTAACCAATCCACTCATTTGTTCCACAAATTCATCTACCGGAATTGCATCCTCACCTGAACCAATCTCTTTTTGATCTGTTTCTACATTAAAAATAAAAGACTTAATACCCCATTTAGCTGTCATTGAAGATTTCATCTTCGCAGTCAAATTCAGACCTAATTTATTTCCATCAATTACTCCTTCAAGAACTACGTCTCGATTCGCATTAGAATTGGAACCAACAATTTCACTTCCTGTCCGAGTAACAGCAAACACTGTTTCAGCCTCTCCCGGCAATGCTTTTTTCACTGTCAAAACTGCACCATCCAAAACAGCCTCTTTACCCGAAAGAACAAAATCACCAAGAGAAAGAGATAAATTTTCTCCGTTGTAAGTTACTGCTTTCTTATCATCATCGTCATCACTACAAGCAGTAAATAATGCCATCCCTAAAATCAACAACCATAAAAACCGATTTTTCATACTTCATTAAATATTAATTAGACATCTTTTTATAACCAAACGTGCTATCAACAAACCTTCGTTTATTACGCCACGTAGCTATTTACCCAGCAAAAAACGTGCAATTTTAATCAGAAGTTACAAGTGATTTGCAATTTTAACACTTCAAGATTCACAGATGTTTAATTATCACCTCTTTAAAAATTTAAAAATTCAACAAATTATAGCCATATAGTGCCATACTTCTTTTTGATTTTACTTGAAAAATATTTATTCATACGCTATTAATAAACGAAGGTTTATTGATATTACACAAATTTGATTATAAAAAGATGTCTAATTAATATTTAATGAAGTATGAAAAACAAACTTTTAATGCTATTAGCTTTAAGTATCGCATTCTTTTCCGGTTGTAAAGACGATGATGATCCGGTGCCACCCACAATAGATAAAGTTGTCGGTCAATATTCCGGGGAAAAACTAAAAGCTACTATTGACGGTGTTGCTGCGACAGAAAATGCCTCTGTACAAATCATTCAAAATGAAAACAATACCACCTCTTTTAAATTAATAAATATAGTTCCCGGTTTCACCGAATTTGAAATTCCCAATGTTACTTTTGAAGCCCTCAGTCGTTCTTACTACAGTCAGTTATCAGGCTCTATAACAGATAATGTCAGTGGTTACGCGGTTCAAGCACAAGCAAACGTAGAGGATGATATCATGGAAATCAACATCACAATTAAAGAAATTGAAGGAGAACCGACAAGTGCCGAAACGTTCTATAATAAAACATTCAAAGGAGAGATGGCTATCAGTCTAGGCATGGAGCCTATAACCATGACTCAACGCATATACGTGAGCAAGCCCTCCAAGAATGCCCCAAATTGTCTTAGCTTGAAAATTGAAAATTTCTCTTTCCAAGGCATCAATTTAGGAACAATCCAATTGGATACGATTCCATTTGTTAAAAGAGGAGATGTATACGGTTTCACCGCAAAAGACAGAGAAATTTCTGATCTGGAAATCCCCGGAGTAACAGGAGTAAAACTAACCGCACGCGGAGCCATTATTGAAAACCATCTCATGAAATTGAATCTCGTTGTCGATGCAACACCACTAACTGTCAACGTTACTTTCACGGGTGACACGGTTACAGAAAGTACAGATACGAAAATTCAACTAACTGTTAAAGGAGATGCCGTAGCTAGTCAACCGGATAATTCGAAAACAGCTTCCATTTATATTTTCAAAATCTGGGAAACGGCTACTACCAGTCAATTAATGTTAACCCCGGAAATCAAACTTCCAAAAGGAGCAACCTTGGATTCCGTAGTTGCCCGCTATTCAGACGGAACAAAAGCAATACTTGGGGAAAAAGACGCTATAGACTTTTCCAAAATCGAAGGAGAAAAATATGACGTAAGATATTATATCACCCCGGAAGATGTACGTTATCCCACCACAAAAACTCTCCGCCTGGAGAAAATGCCGGAATTCAAGTCAGTTTACAAAATGGAAAACTGGATTACTCCCGAAGAAGCCAAATACCAAGTGCCTGTAAATATGGCAAGTTCTAATGCCGCCGCAGATTTTTTTCCCTTATCGGGAATGTTTATTGGTCAAACTCTAACAGCAGAACCTTACCCCGTAAGTCAAGACGGCGATGCAGCCAAGATCCTGACAAGAGACACTTACGGCGGATACGCTTTAATTGCTGTATTGCCTAAAGTTACAGCAGGCACCTTATTTAACGGTACATTTGAATTAGATGCATTAGCACCCCTAAAAAGTACTCATTTCGGAGAAGCTTATCGAGGTACAAAAACACCCGCAACATTCAAATTCACCTATAAATACACACCGGGACCTAAATTCTTCAACACGATAATCACCGGTGAAGGAACAAATACAAAAGTCACCGCACAAGAAGTACCCGATAAAACTGACGAATGTTCTCTGATTGCCTATGTGTATGAAGTGGATTCCTATGATGATTATCTGGATGGAACAAACATTAACGATTCCAAGAAAGTCATCTTAAAAGCTGCTTTCAGTAGTGGAGTACAAAACAGTTTTATTGAAAAAACAATCAATTTTGAACCTACGGGAAACGGTTCATTCGACCCAGCTAACAAAAAATACAAAATAGCCATCGTTTGTACCCCAAGTAAAGAAGGTGATGCTTATAAAGGTGCACCCGAAAGTACTCTATGGATAAAATCGCTGGAAGTAACTTATCAATAAAGTCCACTTTAGCTACAGATATATTTGAAAAAACAAGGTGTATCATTTCAATCAATGATACACCTTGCAATATATTTAGAATTGAATCAAATTATTCTGCCGGTACAAAATTCAAACCGACTTGCATCTCAGTAGTAGCCTCCAATGCTCCCGGCAAATTTTCCATAATAGGTCCGAGTTCTACAGCTACTCCCATATACTCAAACGAAGCATCATCCGGAATCAAACCACTAACTAACGGAATAATAGGCCCCAACTGTTTTAACAACACTTCATCAACATACACTTTCAACGCACCTGTTTCTGTTGTCAACTCGAAATGAACAGGCACTCCCCCATCCAGTAGTTGAGCAAGAATATTCTCTAACGAACTACCGCCCGTGGAACGTCCTGCATTATCCTTTTCTACTTGACGCATAATCATCTCCAAGTTCAAGAAGACATAACAGATCCCGTCTTTCACGTAATAATGAGCTAAATTTAACGGGGACAATTGCCAGTCGGCTTCCGGCTCCGGATTATCCTCCGTGGCTGTAGCCGCATTATAAGTTGCAACAATGTTACCATCTTTCTGGAAAGTCACATTTTGTAAATAATTTTTCAACTCTGTTCCCAACATACCGGGAGCCATTGTCGCTATCAACCCTGTCGTGATAGTCATCTCTACCGGACGTCCAAAAATTTGTACAGTTATTGTTGTCAAAGGATAATCATGAGGTTTCCATGTCATACTGACAGACGACATATCCCATTTACCAATCAAATCATTCTCCTTAAATTCAACATTAACACTTAGAGCTAATTTACCCTTTTCAATCGAACCATCCAACGTTACCTTACGGGCATCATTTTTATTCTCTGCAACAAACGTGTAAATAGAATTATCACGATTCAAAACGATATCCGAAAATACCGTTTCTTTTTCCCCCGGAACAACATTGTTCAATTTTAAGGTAGCTTTTACACCATCGGCAGAATTAAAATCTACACTTTTCCCAGCTAACACGGAATTACTATATTTCAAATCTAAAACATTATCCGTGCTTGCCTCTGAATAGGTACCATTAAAGTCCTTGGGACTTTTTTTGTTATCGTCATCACTACATGCCGAAAATAACACAACTCCCAAAAACAGCACTAAAAATAAAAAATTGTTTCTCATCATAACTTTAAATTACCCGATTATTTATAACACTCTATTTGATAACAGGAATTTTATAAACACTTTCACTTCATGTTCGTCGGAACAAATTCCTAGGTTTTCTTTTACAACAAAGACCAAGCCCGCGTTACAAATTATCGCCTCTATCTCCGCAACAGAACAAGAATTAACATGTCTATTCCCGCAAATATAAAAATTAACACTTTATTTCACTACCTTTGTTTCGGATTAACGGCTAAAAAATAAACATATGAAATCCCATTACCCGGCCCCGCGAAGCAGAAGCTTCGAAGTCAAAGAGGAGAATACTCTCATGCCTTTCTTGTTACAAGCTCTGCACGACCAAAGTAGAACTACCGTAAAATCACTACTCGCTCACAGACTTGTACAAGTGAACAACCGCCCCACCACACAATTCGACACACCCCTGCACCCGGGCGACAC
Organism: uncultured Butyricimonas sp.; assembly: GCF_959596855.1. Classification (NCBI taxonomy): domain Bacteria; kingdom Pseudomonadati; phylum Bacteroidota; class Bacteroidia; order Bacteroidales; family Odoribacteraceae; genus Butyricimonas; species uncultured Butyricimonas sp. The sequence goes on along the minus strand of NZ_CAUFYA010000004.1, from coordinate 69,651 downwards.
GGTCACCGTCGGCATGAACAAAACGGCAGCCCCTTTCCACCACCCGATGTTGACCATCCTGCATGAAGATGATGATTTAATCGTCGCTGAAAAAGCGAGCGGTCTGCTCTCCATGGGAACGGAACGGGACAAGACGAAAACAGCGTATCATATATTGAACGATTACGTGAAAAACAAAAATCCCCGGAACCACGTTTTCATCCTTCACCGTCTGGATAAAGAAACATCCGGAATTATGATGTTCGCGAAGAACGCTAAAGTACAGGAAAAGCTACAAAAAGACTGGAACAACATGATTCTGGAACGAAAATACGTGGCTATCATAGAGGGCTGCCCGCAACAAGAGCAGGGACAAATAAAATCATACATATCAGAAAACCGAGCCTTTGTCGTTCACTCCTCCAAAGACGGCAAACTGGCAATCACGAACTACACCGTATTAAAATCCGACAGGCAATTCTCGCTCGTCGAATTGGATCTAGAAACCGGTCGCAAGAACCAAATCAGAGTACACATGCAGGAAATAGGACATCCGGTCACCGGGGATAAAAAATACGGTGCCACGAAGAATCCTTTGCGCCGCTTGGCATTGCACGCCTTCAAGCTCCATTTCATTCACCCCGTCACCGGAAAAGAAATGAATTTTGAAACTCCCGTACCCGCCAAGTTCACCGCCTTATTCAAATAAAAGAGCGACACGAGAATTAACAACCTTATTTCAAGGGACGACCTACCTTTTCGGACAAGTCTAGAGTGACTTTTGGGCGGGTTGTAGGCGGCATCGCCTACTATTCGCCCACGCATTGCCCACACTTCGCCCACGTTTTAACAGATTGTAAACAGACTCGCTACCCGCATGCCATTCGCACACCCAAGCAACAAAAAAGCAACCAGAAACCTATTCCCGGCAAATCGGGTATAAACGGAGTTATTCCGCGTGTACTTATCCCTTGAAAACAAAACGGGGAATGCCCGTGAAAAGCATTCCCCGCCAATATCAAAATATTATGATTAAAATAACGATTCTATTAACTGGTCATCAGCGTAGTTCGGCAACGTCACTTTCAGATTCGGATTTGCCTCCATCGCACGTTTGATAGCGAACACGGCACCCTCGTTACGCGCCCAGCTACGACGAGAAATTCCGTTATTCACGTCCCAGAACAACATGCTCTTCAGACGTCTGTCGCTATCGGCAGAACCATCCAACAACATCCCGAAACCGCCGTTAATCACTTCTCCCCAACCGACACCGCCACCATTGTGAATGGATACCCAAGTCGCACCGCGGAAAGAATCCCCGATCACGTTCTGGATTGCCATATCGGCAGTGAAACGAGAACCGTCGTATATATTGGACGTTTCGCGATAAGGAGAATCCGTACCGGACACGTCATGATGGTCACGTCCCAGAATCACGGGAGCGGAAATCTCACCGGCAGCAATAGCCTTGTTGAAAGCCTCGGCAATCTTGATACGACCCTCTGCATCCGCGTACAGGATACGAGCTTGAGAGCCGACAACCAAATGATTTTCCATCGCCGCCTTGATCCAACGGATATTATCCGCCATCTGCTGTTGAATCTCCTTCGGGGAGTGAGTCATAATCTCTTCCAACACACGAGCCGCGATTTCGTCGGTCTTAGCCAAATCCTTCGGGTCGCCACTGGAACATACCCAACGGAACGGGCCGAACCCGTAATCGAAACACATCGGTCCCATGATGTCCTGCACGTAAGACGGGTATTTGAAATCACCGTTCGGTTTCAAAATATCCGCACCCGCACGGGAAGACTCCAGCAAGAACGCGTTCCCGTAATCAAAGAAATAAGTATTGAAACGAGCCACACATTTATTGATAGCCGCCACGTGACGACGCAAAGATTCCTGCACCTTCTGTTTAAACAGTTCGGGTTCTTCCGCCATCATACGATTAGCATCCTCGAAACTAACGCCCGCGGGATAATATCCGCCTGCCCAAGGATTGTGCAAAGAAGTCTGGTCGGAACCTAACTCGACAGGAATATCTCCTTCCGCGAAATGTTCCCAAACATCCACGATATTACCTTGGAAAGCGATAGAAACAACTTCTTTCTTCTCGCGAGCTACTTTCACGCGCTCCACCAACTTATCCAAATCATCAAACACCTCATCCACCCAACCTTGAGAATGGCGAGTATGTGTCGCTTTCGGGTTAATCTCGGCAGTGATACTGATGCAACCGGCTATATTTCCGGCTTTCGGCTGTGCCCCGGACATACCGCCCAACCCGGCAGTGATAAACAATTTCCCGGCAAGTCCCTCGCCATGTTTGGAAATCTTGCGACCTGCATTCAAAACCGTGATCGTCGTACCGTGCACGATACCCTGCGGTCCGATATACATGAATGAACCGGCAGTCATCTGCCCGTATTGAGAAACTCCCAGAGCGTTGAAACGTTCCCAATCATCCGGCTTGGAATAGTTCGGGATAACCATACCGTTGGTCACAACCACACGGGGAGCATCCTTGTGAGAGGGGTACAGTCCCATCGGGTGACCGGAATACAACACCAGCGTCTGCTCGTCCGTCATTTCCGACAGATACTTCATCGCCAGACGATACTGCGCCCAGTTCTGGAACACGGCACCATTCCCCCCGTAAGTAATCAACTCGTGAGGATGTTGTGCCACGGCATAATCCAAATTATTGCTCATCATCAACATAATCCCCGCGGCTTGCAAACTCTTGTGCGGATAATCATTGATATTACGAGCGAACATCTTGTAGTCGGGACGAAAACGGTACATGTAAATACGCCCGTATTTTTCCAACTCCTCGGCAAATTCCGGGGCTAACACAGCGTGATGTTTCGGGTCAAAATACCGCAAGGCATTACGAATCGCTAATTTTTTCTCTTCTTTCGTGAGAATATCTTTCCGCTTGGGAGCATGGTTGATCTCCGGCTCGTACGTTTTGGGAGCCGGTAACTCCGCCGGGATACCTTCCCGGATTGATTGTTGAAACTCTTGTAATGTCATTATAATTATATTTTACTATCTATTATTTCAATAACCACACGGCATACAAACTAGTACCGCTATCATCCGATTTTCAGCGTATAGCCTACTTATCAGTTCGCTAAATTAATACATTCCAATGGTTTTTTCCATTAATTGGGGCATTTTTTTGCTATACGCTTTCAAATCATTCACTCCAACATCTCGTAATAAAGAGATAAAACACTACTTTTGTAGGACAAAAAAGCACATATCATGAATGTAAGAATAGGAGATATCGTTCGGTTTATATCCGAAAAACTAGAAGGAAAAGTAACGGGCATCATAGATAATAACACGGTAAACGTGTTCTGTGACGAATATGGTTTCGAGATACCCGCCTCGACCAATGACCTTGTCGTGATACACACGGATTCTGCCCCGGTAAACAAAATCAACGAATCACCCGCGGTAAAACAAAAAAACGTGGTGATGCAATCAGCCGATACCGTCTACCTTGCATTCGTACCCGAGAACTTCAATGATCTCACGGGTAGCCGTTTCGACATTTATCTCGTGAACGATACCACGCAGACAAGCTTGTATTCCATTTCGTTCCATGACGGGGAAAAATACACCGGTATCACGGCAGGCAACAGCAATCCGGACACCACTTACCTGATTGGTAATTATTCATTGAAAGAACTGGACAACATCAAAGGAATTCATGTACAAGCCGTCTTTTATCAAAAGGGTGTTCACCAGTTGAGAAACGCCATAGACTCGCAAATCAAGATCGTGCCCGCCAACCTCTGCAAAACGGGGGCATACAAGCATACCCGCTGGTTCAACACGATCACCTTGCTCCGCCCGCTTGACAAAGAAAGCATTGTTAAAGAAGAAGGTCTGGAAGTTATCCCGGAGCAATTCTTGGAAAAAGCCGCTCCGAAACCGGAAGACAAACAACACGAACGTCCCCATAAACAAATGGTCGGCAACATACTTGAAGTAGACCTCCACATTAGCCAGTTACTGGAAACCACTGTCGGAATGGATAATAAAGATATGTTGGAATACCAAATGGACGTTTTTCACAAGACATTGGAAGAGTATAAACTGCGGCGGGGTATGAAAATCGTGTTCATACACGGAAAAGGCGACGGCGTGTTAAGACAACGCATTCTCTGGGAACTGCAAACCAAATACAAACGGTTCAACCATCAGGATGCCTCTTTCAAACAATACGGTTACGGGGCTACAATGGTCACGATCAAGTAAATTATATATTAAAGGAATATCAAAACAATCCCGTATTTCATAAGAAATCAATTGGGGATTAAAAAAAAGCTGTTCGAATATTATTTCAAACAGCTTTTCTATTTTATTAGAAGACGATTCTATTCAATGGTTAGAATATTCACGCATTCAATTCGCCCAAATAACGTTCCACGTCAATAGCGGCACGGCAACCGGTTCCGGCAGCAGCGATACCTTGACGATACGTCGGGTCCATCACGTCACCGGCAGCAAATACCCCGGGAACATTTGTCTTGCAAGACTTACCCTCGGTGATGATATACCCTTGTTCATCCAACTCGATGAATTTCTTGAATACATCCGTGTTCGGGGTATGACCGATAGCCAAGAAGAATCCGTCGATTTTGATTTCTTTGGTTGCCTCTTCCGGGGTACCTTTTTTGTACACAAGACGAGCTCCCTCTACCCCCATATCAGAACCGAGTAACTCCAACGTGTTGTGCTCGAACAATACTTCGATGTTCTTCGTGTTAAACACACGTGCCTGCATAGCTTTTGAAGCTCTCAAGTAATTCTTACGAACGATCAAATATACCTTACGACACAATCCGGCCAAATAAGTAGCCTCCTCGCAAGCAGTGTCACCACCACCTACCACGGCAACATCTTTCCCGCGATAGAAGAACCCGTCACAAGTAGCACAAGCGCTCACCCCGGCTCCCCGGAACGCTTCTTCCGACGGCAATCCCAAATATTTAGCGGTAGCACCCGTGGCAATAATCACGGCATCAGCCTCGATTACTTTCTCCCCGTCAACCGTCACTTTATGAGGATGCCCGGAAAAATCCACATCACTCACGATACCGAAACGGATATCCGTACCGAAACGCTCGGCTTGTTTTCTCATATCCTCCATCATCACCGGTCCGGTAACACCTTCCGGGTACCCCGGGAAGTTTTCTACTTCGGTCGTGGTCGTCAACTGTCCACCCATTTGTATTCCCGTGTAAAGCACCGGGTTCAAATTAGCTCTTGAAGCATATATCGCGGCAGTGTATCCGGCAGGTCCTGAACCTATAATCAAACACTTAACTCTTTCTATTGCATTTTCTGTAGACATAAATTATTCCTTTTATTAATTTACAATGTATCTATTCCACGTAACGATTCGCAAAGTTACCAAAAAAAAATTGTACCTCCAATCTTTTCCACCCCACTCTCTTTTTTCTCCCCGCAATTCTCTGAAAGCCTACACCATAAGCGATATTTACATTTTTTTTCGCATCAACGTGCATCATTACAAAAATTCTTACTATATTTGCATCCGAATTCGGGATGTAGCTCAGCCCGGTAGAGTCCACGTCTGGGGGGCGTGTTGTCGCAGGTTCAAATCCTGTCATCCCGACAGAAAGCGGTTTAGTAAATTGAAAAACAATTTATTAAACCGCTTCCCCATTTTACAGCCGGGACAAGAACGGGACAAGATAATATTACATATATTTCTTTGCATACTTACAACTGATGCGAGAGAGCAAAAAAAAATGACAAATAACGAAAAAACACGAATTGACGAGATCGTTTCCTCCCCCCCACAACTTTACACGGGGTCAGGCCTGAAGAGTTGGGATTTCCGCCACTGTAGACGCAGATTCGACTTTCGTTGTTGGCATAACTAAAAGTTTTAAGAATTAAAAAAAAGAGAGGCAGTCGCTACCAGCAATATCAACCAAAATTGATAAGTCTCGCGGTTTGCACCCGTACGCTGCCTCTATATTATAAGAATACTTCTTTGCATGAATACTTTGATTTAATGTTGTTGGTAGTGCATAGATAAGAAAAGAACCGGAACCTATTGCAATTTGTCTCTAAATTTACTCCATTTTTTACACAAAAATCCCGCCATTCTCATGGCGGGTTTCCCTCTAAAGTTGTAAAAGTTTCAGAGATGCTCTATGACCAGAGCCGTACGTTTAATATTATTACTCAAATCGAGTAACGCATTCAATAATATCTTTTTTTCATCTGCAGTAAACTGCACTTCTTTATTCCTAATCTTCAGACCATTTATACGCTGACTTAACCACGAGCGACTTTTACCAAAATAATGTCGGGCAACATAAGACCATGAAATAGATTCATATATCCCATCCAAATAGGCACGTAACGTGTCGTCATACACTTTCTCTGCCTGCTCACAGGCTTTAGCAGCACCATCAATAAATGCTTTGGCGAGAACCTTACGATCTTCTGTTGACTTCGAAGCAACAAATGCCTCCATCTCTTCACGAAACTCACGTTCCTCTTCCCCGGAAGAAAGAACCATAAACTTCGCTTTCATCTGCTCCAATTCATTGTTCAATTTTTCGTAATTTGCCATATCTTAAACATTTTAAATTGTAAAGTTTCTTTGGGACACCCCAAAAGGGTGTCCTGTTTTTAACCTTTCAACCGAAGTAAAACAATCAAACGATCTAAATGAAAGTCAATCGCTCTCTCCAGTTCTCCTTCTGACATATCTTTCAACAAGATATCCCAGTAAAGAGCATAGAACTTGAGATTTCTCATCTCATGTTCTATTCGAGCCTTTAGCTCTTGGTCTGAAAACATTCAAAGAAACTTTTACACTACAAATGTAGATAAACATTTGTTTATCACAAAACATTTGTCGAATTATTTTTATGAATTTGCTATTTTTTCTATCATAGCCAATAATACCGCACACCTCGAAAGCGTAAGATTATCAATCAATTCATTTCACTCCGCGCACTTTTAATAGCCCTTTTCAACGAAGACCGGACGACGAGTCCGTGAAAAGGACGAATCACAAAGAAATAGACTTTCCCCAACCGGTTATTATACTTCACGAGAGTATTCACGTAAACGCTCTTGCTGTCACCTACCCGAACCGAGATATACGCGTCCAGATGCTTATCTTTCATCAACATCACGGTTTCCCGTTCATCCTTTGCCAACATTTCAATAAAATGATACTTTCCACCATTACGTATACAATGTTTGAACTCTTCAAGACTATCTCCTTCCGCCCCTTTCAACCCGACAAATCTCACGAGGAAATTACGCAACTTGAAAAGAACATTCACCCACCCCGGCATCTCCGTCCAAAAACGAACCATCAAATCATCGGGTGCAATTGAAATGTTTTCACTCGATATCACACGGAACGAGTCTTTATAATCCGCCGGAAAATATTTCACGGTAAGACTATCGGCTGGGGTTTCACTCTTTTTTACTTTCATCATGTCATAATCATTTCACGAAAATACACATTCCCTCTCACAAAAATCACTCCTTATGAATAAATTCACGACTAAAAAATTGATTTTGTACCATTTTTCTCAAACCTTTACACTATTCAACTAAAAATGGTACCATGAAAAAGATCATATTCCTGATTGTTGTTCTATTCAACATCGAAAAGCTAGAGAAAAACAGCTGACATTGACAGATATCAGCTGTTCTAAATTCATCAACGCACCCTTATTCCACCGGGATATAAACCTCTGTCACCAAATCCTCCGGTTTCACGTGATCCGGATGATTCAAATACTTCTCGAAACCGGGAGTATTCCCCAGTTTGTATCCCCTTTCGGGTATCCATTTCAGATAGATAGTGTCATAAACAGCATGAAGATTCGAGTACGGTCCCCGGTAACGGAATATGGCATACTTTCCACCGGCGACCTCTTTCACCCCGACTTCTCCTTTCGGTTTCCCGACACGAGGCAACGCCAAGCATACATCCGTACGTAACTTATCCGGTTCCGTCACTTTCGGATCATCGTGATATATACAAAGATGCCCGACTTCCGGTGCGAAAAGATTCTCCTCCCGCACGTGATTCCACAAACGTTGCCACGCGGCGCTATAATCCAGATTAACATACGCTCCCGCCAGTCGCACGTAAATCACTTGCTGGGGTGCCAGTACTTTTTCCTCTATTTCCAACGGTAAATCCGGTCTTAATTCAATAGGTTTCATAATCGTGTAATTTTTATTTTTACGGTATTGATTCGGTGAAATACCATAAAACAGTCTGAAACTCTTTGATAACGAGGAGGGAACGTCATACCCCACCCGGAAAGCAATATCCTGTACGGGTAATTCGGAATAGCGCAATAATCGAGCTGCAGTCTCGACACGCATCCTCGTGATGAAAGCCCCGATCGGTTCACCCAAAAAAGCCCGCACGATCCGGTGGAAATGCCAAGGTGAAAAACCGGACATCTCAGACAAGATTCCCAAGTCGATATTCTCACCCAAATGATTGTTGATATACTCCACGATCACGTTGATTCGTTTCACGTATTCCTCCTTTGTCGATAACTTTTGTTCCATAGTTTTTTGTATTTCAACGCGAAAATAACCACCAAAAACAAGACGGACTTTTCCCGGATTGCTAAATTACAAACGATAGCCGGATTCTTTAGAAATAAATAGGAAAACCCTCACCATTCATACTACAAGCTAAAAGGAACTTTCACTCATACAAGAAGTTGGTTGGGTGATACTTCTATCATACACCCATCACACTTCCATAAAACTCCTATCAGCATAGTCAAAGCATTGATTATAAACAGATTTTCCAAAAATTCTATTCTCAATCAAATGTATTTTATACCTTTTATAAATAAAAGGCACCCGTGGGAAATGATGCCTTTTACCCTCCAATTCGTTTAGTTTGTCTACAGTTCAGCGTGTTCGAACTTAAAATCAAGCCAATAAGTAGCCCGCTTTGCCGTAAACTTCAACACGCAATAAGTGGGGTCATCCTTTCCGCCGGGGAAATGCTGGATAAACCAATCCTGCCATAACGCGTCTTTCTCCGCCTTGTCGGTAACAACCTCGATATCTCCGGTCAGCACGACACTATTGATTTCCTTCTGGAAACACACTCCCGCTTTCGGGTTCACCTCAAAATGTTTTGTTTTCTCGGAATAGGTTCCCGTCGAGAACCAGATCGTGGTAATTCCCTCGTTTTTCACCTTGGACATGGGTACCGGACGGGGATAACCATTCTCGTCCACGGATGCCAGCACCACGCTATCACACTGTTCCAACAATAATTCCGCCTTACGTTTAAATTCTTCCATTTTCAATACATTTAAAAATTATACTTGCAAATATAAGAGAGGGAACACTCTAAGCTCTTGTAAAAAATCGACTTTTACCCGTCTAAATATGTAATCGGAATACCTTTCGGCAAAGAGGCAAACACGGAAGGCGGACTTCCGGACAATCGCTTGAATTCTTTTACCAGATGCGACTGATCATAATAACCACAATCTATCGCCACGGAGAAAAGATTGTCACGAGTTACTTGACGCAACACATCCATGGTGCGGCGAAATCTCACGATACGGGTATATTCTTTCGGGGTATACCCGGTCGCGTGCTTAAAACGACGTTCAAAATGCCGTTGACACAAACAAACTTGCTCCATGAGTTCCCGCACGGGAATTTTTCCATCCGCTTGATGCATCAACCCGACCGCCTGCGCCACCTGCTTATCCACCTCCCCGGAATAACGTAAACAAAACAACAAATATCTCTCGATTATCAGCAAACGTTCCTTCAAGGTGTTCTTCTCCCTCAAAATTGCAGCAAAACCAGCGTTAAACAAAACATCCAAATCCGGTAGAAACACCCGCTGATCGGTAAACTCACTCATGGGAATCTTCGTGAAAACGGTCAACCCACAGGGAGTAAACCTCACCCCGATCAAGTGTATCATCTCGGAACAAACCTGCAATTCGGAATACGCCCGCATGGGACCGACAAAATAAGCCTGCATACCTCCTATCTTCATCCCGTTTTGATCTGCCAAGTTAGCCGACTCATCCAGATTAAATATAAAATCAGTACACCCGTCCGGCAAAATTTTAATGCGCTCCTCCGGCTCTAACGTACCCTCCATCACCCAATACTTATCTATATAGGGTGCCAATATTTCATGAGGCTGATATTCTTTATACATCGGTTGGTCTATATATCGGTTTCTCCAAAAACAAATCTACACAAAAAAATCCGGACTATCCACATGATTCCACGCCAATACTGGGGAGAAATTCCACACGTGAGGCAATTAATTCCCCATATTCCACAATATCACGAATCGACACATTCGCTGTATATCAGCCATTTAAATATAATAAAATACAATGGCATACCAGTTGTTTTATTTAAGACATAGAATAAAACATCAAAAACAAAAAAACTATGAGAACGTTTATCTTTTTAACGATTAGTCTGTTTTCTATCGCTTTTCTGGGCAGTTGCGTGGAAAGTTCACAAAAATATAAATCAGCGTTAGCGAAAATTGATTCACTACAAGCCATCAGCAACACTCAAGGCGATGAAATGGAGAAATTACTGACCGATCTGAATGACATTTCAGCCGGAATGCAATCTATCCGGGAAGCGGAACATATTCTTGCTGTTGAAGCACAAAGCGACAGCAAGAGTAACAAGAGCAAAGCACAAATCACCGCTTTAAAGAACGACGTGCAAGCCTTGGCGGATGCTATTGAAGGTTACAAGACTCAAATAGCCAAGTTGGAAAAATCCAACAAAAGCCAATCGGCACAATTCAAGAAATTGATCGCCGGACTGAACGAAGAATTGGCTATCCGCGACCAAAAACTCAACGAACTCAACCAAGTTCTCGCCGCAAGAGAGAAAGAACTGGGTATCAAAACGAAACAAATTGCAGAATTGAATCAAAACGTGGAGAACCTGCAACAAGAATCAACCTCACAAAAAGAAACGATCTCTCAACAGGATCAAACGATGAACACCGTTCACTACTTGTTAGGTTCCAGAAAAAACCTGAGAGATGCCAACGTGATCACACGGCAAGGAATCTTTTGCCCGCCAATCGTATCCACCCAAGCACAAAACGCTGCATTCGTGGACGGTGATATGCGCGAGTTGACCACGATAGCGTTGAACTCCAAGAAAGCAAAAATCCTTTCCGTTCACCCAAGCGATTCATACGCCGTGGAAGAGGGAAACGACGGTATGCAAACCTTGAAAATCAGCAACCCGAGTGCATTCTGGAAACAAACCAAATACTTGGTAGTGATGATTAACGAGTAACTTCAAATTCACACACTCATATACACACAACACACACAGGCAAGGTGCTCCGGATTCTCCGGGGCATCTTTTTTTTATTTGCATCTTCTCGTATTTTTTCAGAACTTTGTACACGACACGAAAAGAAAAGACTATGAAAATGCTCCTTCTCATCTCATTATGCTTGTTTATGGAAAACGAACCAGATTTCGTGAAGCAACAAAAAAAATATCCCCGCGTGCGGAATGCTTACCAAGAAAAAGAAACTTTGTTAAGACAACGATTACAAGATGCAGGGTTATCGTTTGACAATATACATATCCTTATCACGGCTTATAAACAGGAAGAGAGCTTGACGGTCTACGCTAAAGCACCTAAAGACTCCGTGTACAAGAAAATCACGACCTATCGCATCTGCGCCCGCTCCGGTCGCTTAGGCCCTAAACGCCGCCAAGGTGATCTCCAAGTACCGGAAGGCTTCTATCACATCAGCCATTTCAACCCTGCCAGCAATTACCACCTTTCACTGATGATAAACTACCCGAACCGGTCGGACAGACTGAAGAGCAAAGCATCAAACCTCGGGGGAAGTATTTGCATTCACGGCAATTGTGTCACGATCGGATGTCTCCCGATGACCGATAATCATATTAAAGAGATATACCTGTACGCCGTGCAGGCACGTCAGAACGGGCAAAAGAATATCCCCGTCTATATATTCCCTTTCAAATTCTCGGACAAGAACGTGGTGCGATACAGGGAAACCTACAAAGCGTATCCCGACTTGCTTGACTTCTGGGACAATCTGCGTTCCGGACACGATCTGTTTATCAAAGACTTAAAAGAATTGAATGTTTCCGTCGACCGCCTTGGTAATTATCTATTCGCGAAATAGAATAACCTATCCTTAAAATCACTACCTTAGCGTGCAATTACAAAAAGGAGAAAGCAATATGCTATTTAACAAGAACGAACAAAAACTTTCCCCGGAAATCGAGGAAAAACTGAAATACTATCGTCGTCAGGGACACGTCGTTCCTCCCCGGAAAATCATTAAAAATGCAGAACAGATAGAAGGTATCCGGGAGAGTGCCAAGATCAATACCGCCGTGCTTGACCACGTGGCGGCACATATCCGCGAGGGAATGTCCACCGAAGACATCAACACGCTGGTCTACGATTTCACCGTGGCACACGGGGCTATCCCGGCACCGTTGAATTACGAGGGATTTCCCAAAAGCGTGTGCACCTCGATCAACGAGGAAGTTTGCCACGGCATCCCGAGCAAAGACGTAATTCTGCGCGACGGGGATATTATCAACGTCGATGTTTCCACCATCTATAACGGTTACTTTTCCGACGCCTCCCGTATGTTCATGATTGGCAACGTTTCGGAAGCCAAACAGCGCCTCGTGCAAGTCACGAAAGAATGTCTTGAAAGAGGAATCGAGGCTACCAAACCATGGGGATTCCTCGGTGACATCGGTGCCGTCATCCAAGCCCACGCCGAAAACAACGGTTATACCGTGGTACGGGAATTTTGCGGGCACGGGGTAGGACTGAAATTCCACGAGATACCCGAAGTGGAACACGTGGGACGCAAAGGCACGGGAATGCTCCTCGTACCCGGCATGATTTTTACCATTGAACCCATGATTAACATGGGAAAAGCGGATATATTCATAGACGAGGAGAACGATTGGACAGTCATTACCGAAGACGAACAACCGTCCGCCCAATGGGAAAATACCGTTTTGATCACCGAAACGGGAATAGAAATATTAACATGGTAAGCTCCTACACATGGCTTCCGAACAGATAGACTCCCCGCTCGTCGACTTACTCCGGCAATACAAGTTATTGCAACAGGAATACGAATGCGAGAAGGAGATGTTTTATCAACAGACCCAACGAGCCGGAATACCGAAACGTATCCGGCAAGGCGTGTGTTGGTACCCGGTAGCCCCCAAGCGAAGCTACTACAACTCGTTAAACCAGTTGGTCGTTGAGATCAATCGTGACGAGAATGACGAAACGGAACACAATTTCGAATACGGTCGTCCGGTTTGCTTTTTCAAGTTTGACGATGCCGGGCAATTACGCTATTTCAATTTCTCGGCAACTATCAGCTACGTGCACGAGAACACGATGCTGGTCGCGTTGCCTCATCCCGATGCCTTGCTGGACGTACAAAACGCCCGCGAATTGGGCGTTCAATTGTATTTCGACGGTACTTCATACAAGACCATGTTTGCCGCGTTGACCGAAGTCATGGAAGCAAAGAACAACCGTTTGGCACACTTGCGGGAAGTACTTCTCGGCGGCATCACCCCGCAACAACGGGAAATTCTCCCGACACGCCTCATGTGGCTGAACCCTTCGCAAGAAAAAGCGGTCAATCGGGTACTCCGTGCCAAGGAAGTTGCCGTCGTACACGGTCCCCCCGGAACGGGCAAAACGACAACCCTAGTAGAAGCCGTGTACGAAACACTGCGCCGAGAAAACCAAGTACTGGTATGCGCCCAAAGCAACACGGCAGTAGACTGGATAGCCGAGAAATTAGTAGACCGGGGGGTAAACGTCATGCGAATCGGTAACCCGACACGGGTAAACGACAAAATGCTCGCGTTCACGTACGAACGCCGGTTCGAATCACACCCCTCCTACCCGACGTTACGCTCCGTCCGAAGTGCCATACGGGAAGCAATAGCTCGAGTCAAACGCTTGAAAGGAAACAAAAAAGAATCGGAACGCTCCCGCTTAAATCGCCTGCGTGATCAAGCCATTGAACTGGAAATCAAAATCGACGCCCAACTCTTCGGGGAAGCCCGCGTGATAGCCTGCACTCTGGTAGGTTCCGCAAACAAGATATTGAACGGGAAAACATTTTCCACCCTTTTTATCGACGAGGCGGCACAAGCCCTCGAAGCCGCTTGCTGGATAGCTATCACCAAAGCCAACCGGGTCGTATTTGCCGGAGATCATTACCAACTCCCGCCCACGATCAAATGTATCGAGGCGGCACGAGGCGGATTAGACCGGACTTTGATACAAAAAATTTCCCGACGGAAACCGGAAACTGTTTCCATGCTCGAAATCCAATACCGGATGCACGAGGACATCATGCATTTCCCGTCAAAATGGTTCTACCGGGGACGCCTGCAAGCCGCTCCCGAGGTGAGCCACCGCAATATCCTCGAGTTCGACACCCCCGTCGAGTGGTTCGACACGGCACGACTCGAACTTTCGGAAGACCGTGTAAACGAAACCTTCGGGCGCATCAACAAGCCGGAGGCAGAATTATTGGTACAACAATTACAAGAGTATATCGAGAAAATCGGGATAGAACGAGTTTTAGACGAAAGAATTGACTTCGGACTAATCTCTCCATACCGGGTGCAAGTGCAATACATCCGCCAACTCATCAAGCACAACCGTTTCTTTCATCCCTTGAAAAGCCTTATTACCATTCACACCGTCGACGGTTTCCAAGGTCAAGAACGGGATGTCATTCTCATCAGCCTCGTCCGTGCCAACGAAGACGGCAATATCGGATTTCTCAATGACCTGCGTCGCATGAATGTCGCTATCACCCGGGCCCGCGTGAAACTTATCATACTCGGCGATGCCCCAACCCTCACCCGCCACGCTTTCTACAAAGCATTGTATGAATATATCGGGGAGAGAGGGAAAATAATCAATCTATAAATTGACACCCCAACTTCAATAATTCCAAACAAAAAGAGGGCCGTGGAAATCAGCCCTCTAATTCAAAAACAACAACTAGACTCAACAAATCACTTGTTTTAAATTACTAACCCAAGTATCTATTCTTTTATCTGTCAACTCGGACTCGTTCGCCTCGTCCAACGGTAATCCCACGAAACGACCGTCCACGCACGCGCCAGAATCATCATAACTATACCCGTCAGCATCCACGCTACCGATAAACTCACATCCTGTCCCTTGAAGTTCATTGTAAATGATTCCGATTGCATCACAGAAAGAACCACCAAACGACATACCGTCCCCGCAACCGAATATCGCAACCATCTTGCCGGACAAATTCTTACCTTTCAACTTATCGAGAAAAACACCCCAATCATCCTGCAACTCACCGATTCCCCAAGTTGAACTACCCAACAACAAAACATCATATTTATCCACTTCGTCCACTTTCGTGTTACCCACGTTAAACACATTTGTTGTACCCAAGCGAGAAGCAATCGCTTTCGCAACTCCTTCTGTTGCCCCGGTCGTGGAGCCATAAAATATTCCTATCGTTTTCATCTTCATCTTTCTTTTTTGTTCATGACAAAGATACCCCCTTCCACAACCCCGTGAAATCCCTATAAATAGCTAAATTTTACCGGCACTATCCCTACATAGCGGTAGTTATCCGTTTTAAAGCAAAAGCAACCCGTATTCCCGAAGCACTTGCATTTCCTTACCATACCAAAACGGCAGGAAATCCTCGTGAATAGCCGTTTCGTAATCCCAACAAAAATCTTTCAGCAAATAAGGCTCTCCAACATCCGCACTTATCCGGGAAAAGATATCATGCAGAAAAACGGCAGTTTCTTTTTTTATCTTCAAATGAATATCCCGCGTAGTGTCATGGAGCGTCAACACGATTTTCCCCTTTTTCACGATCTCCGCACCGAACTCGACCTCTCCCCCGATCCAATACAAACGCCGAGGATATAAATTCTCCACAGATTCGCTCGCCTCCATTTGCTGTTCCACGAAACGAGGCGATACACTTGAAACAGGAATTTTAAAATCAAACCATTTCTGCAAGGGTAAATCAAACCCCACGCCTCGCATATAATTATATAAAGAACGACTCAAACCGTCACCCAACCGTTCATGATCACCTCCCTCCAAATCCTCGAAAGCCACATCATTGCGGGCAAACCCACCGAAAGGCGGTTCCGTCACCCGTGTACCGAAAAGCCCCGGTGCCTGTCCGACCGGGCTATGCGCCGTCATGGCAAAACGATGCCAGAAACCGGATTGAATCAACCCACGCTCAAACATCTGCCGCACGACTTCCAGCGAATCGACCGTTTCTCTCGCGGTCTCCGAGGGGAAACCGTACATCAAATAAGTATGCACCATAATTCCGGCTCGTGTAAAATGATCCGTCGTCCGTATCAATTGAGGCAATGTCACACCTTTATTGATCAATGCCAACACCCGTTCGGATGCCACTTCAACCCCGCCCGACACGGCGATACAGCCCGATGCCTTCAATAACCTGCATAAATCCGCCGTGAAAGCCCGCTCGAAACGGATATTCCCCCACCACACGACAGTCAAACGCCGCCTCAATATCTCCAATGCCATTTCCCGCAACAACATAGGAGGTGCCGCCTCGTCCACGAAATGAAAACCGCCCTCCCCCGTCTGTTCCGTCATTCTCTCCATCCTGTCCACGATAGTTTTCACCTCGTTCGGTTCGTAGCGTCGGATATAGTCCAACGTACCGTCGCAAAAGCTACACTTTCCCCAATAACACCCGTGAGCCAATGTCAATTTATTCCATCTCCCGTCACTCCATAACTTATGCATCGGGTTAATTATCTCGATCACGGAAATATACCGATCGAGCAACAACCCCGAATAATCGGGAATCCCGACTTCCCTTTGAGGAATAATCGCCGCCGCAACATCGTCGTGATACACCACACTCCCGTCCTGTAACATAAACGTACGCACCAACCCGCTCTCGTCCAACCCTCCCCGCACGTGTTCAATCAAACGTGAAATCGGCAACTCCCCGTCATCCAACAATAAATAATCGGTATACGCGAAGAAACGGGCATCTGTCAGCGAACGCAATTCCGTGTTGGCAAAACCGCCTCCCATGGCAACCGTCACCCCGGGATAATGCTTTTTAATCCATTCCCCGCATCGCAAAGCACTGTACAAATTCCCCGGAAAAGGAATAGTCACCGCCACGATATCCGGGTGATAAGCCTCCATTTTCTCGGTCAGCAATCCCGTGAGATATCTATCCGTGAAACTCAACGGCTTTGCCAGCTCGGCAGCCAACTCATCAAACGATGAAGCCGAACGTCCCAAATGCTCGGCATAACGGCTGAATCCGAAATTTCCGTCCACGGATTCTTTCAAGAAATCCGACAAGTCTTCCAGATATAGCGTCGCCAGATAGCGGGCTTTATCTTCCATCCCCATCATCCCGAATGCCCATTCCATATCCTCCGTCTGCCCGAATCTCCCCGCTCTCGGCAAAAAACTTTCTTCACATATCGAATAAGCCAACGTGCGGTTCTTCCCTTGTAAAAAAGCAATCACCGCATCAATCGTGCGGGTATACTCTTTCCTCAAAGCATAAATCCGCTTTCCATTGTTTGATAAAGACTGTTCCCCCGCCTTCTCGAAAAGTTCCGTCAATCCCCGGGAAGAAAATATACCCAAAATAACCTCCAGACTCAAATCAACCTGTGCGGTCGGGATTCCCCTCGTGTTCAGGAAACCTTTCAAGTACATCATCGAGGGATATGGCGTGTTCAATTGCGTGAACGGAGGTGTCACTAACAACACCGGGGAAGAATTATTCATAATCATCATTTTATACTTAAACAAATGTACGCTTTTTTTATTCTAAGCCAAAATTTAGGATGTATCACATTTTTTTTATAATTTGGCAAACAATAAAAATAACTAACAATTTTGACTATCATGAGTAAAAAAGAAAAAAGTATCGAACTACTAAACAGGGCGGTAGGCGATGAATTGCTTGCTGTACACCAGTACATGTATTTCCATTTCCGTTGCGATGATATGGGGTATGACTTATTATCCGGTCTTTTCAAACGTACCGCCATTCAAGAAATGATGCACGTGGAGCAACTTGCCGAGCGTATCCTGTTCTTGAAAGGGGAAGTTGAAATGAAAGTTTCCGGCGACGTGAAGAAAATCCACGAACCCAAAGAGATGCTGGAACTCGCTACCGCCATGGAAGTCGGCAGCGTGAACGATTATAACGCTTGGGCAAAAGAATGCGCTGAAAACGCTGATGCCGTATCAAAGAAATTATTTGAAGCTTTGGTAGCCGAGGAAGAAGTTCATCAAGACCAATACGAAACAGAATTGGACAACCTTGAGAAATTCGGGGCTAACTATTTGGCTTTACAATCCGTTGAACGCAGTAAAAGTGTGGCTACTGGGACTGCTCCCAAGGGAGAATAACTTATAAGAAAAAGCGACTCAGAACGGGTCGCTTTTCTTTATCTCCGGTTTTATCAGAATCCTCAAAGACTGATCGTAAGTAACGTAACTCCACATCCAGTTGATCAGAATAAAAAGACGGTTCTTCACCCCGACGATACTCATCAAGTGAACCAACAACCACAACAGCCAAGCGAAGAATCCCCGGAAACGCACCTTGGATAATTCCGCCACGGCATCGTTTCTCCCGATTGTAGCCATAGAACCTTTATTCTTGTATTTAAAAGGACGAAGAGGTTTGCCCTTGATCATACTTCGTAAATTATTTGCCAGCAAACCGGCTTGCTGTATCGAGGGTTGCACCACTTGAGGGTGTCCGTTGGGATAATCCGTGGTAACCATCAATGCCGTATCGCCCAACGCAAACACATCTGCCATTCCCTTTACCCGATTAAACTCATCCACTAGCAATCGATTTCCCCGCCCGTAAACTTCTCGCGGCAGTCCCAGCAAACTATTCGCCTTTACTCCGGCTACCCAAAAGACATTATTTGTCACGATCTGCTGCCCGTCAACAAAGGTCAACTTCTCCCCGTCATACTCCTTTACCAACTTTTTCAACAAAATCTCCACGTGCATACTTGACAGACTACGGGCAACCTCCAACGAGGACTTTTCCGAAAAAGCGTTCAACAAACGCTCACCCCCGTCTACCAAAAGAATCCTCATCTCATCCCAATTCAATTCCGGATAGTCTTTCGGGAGCATAAACTTCTTCATCTCCGCCAACGCCCCGGCAAGCTCGATACCGGTAGCCCCACCCCCAACAATAACGAATGTCAACCACCGTTTACGAGTATCATCATCCGCACTATTCAACGCTTTCTCGAAACTCTCGATCACCCGGTTACGATTGAACAAAGCATCCGACGTTGTTTTCAACTGCATCGTCCGATCCGCCAAAGTCGAGTCTCCAAAGAAATTTGTACCTGCACCCGTGGCTATCACCAGATAATCATAAGAAATCTTACCTATTGATGTTTCTATACAATTCTTTTCCGAAACCACTTTCTCTACCGTGCACATCCGAATGTGGAAATCATGACGATACTTGAATATCTTCCGGAAAGGAAAAGAAATCGCACTGGGCTCAATCCCCGAAGTAGCCACTTGGTACAATAAAGGCTGAAAAAGATGATAATTGTTTTTATCCAACAACACCACTTGAAAATCACGATCATTCAATTTACGAGCCAATTTCAACCCTCCGAAACCTCCACCCACGATCACAACCCGTTTCTTTGTTCCCTGATCCGGGATATTACTAATTGCATCCATAATTACAACTTATTTTCACAGTTGTACGAATAGATGCGAAGAAACGTTGCGTTATATTTTGGTTTATAAAGTTCATAAGATTTATAAACCTTATGAACTTTATAACTTATTAAAACCGGTAAGCCAATCCAATGGAAGGAGTAAATGCCGTGGATTTATACTTTCCACCAAACGTATCTATTACCCCCGGCGTAACCACATTTTCATAGGAATATTTCGCGTTCTTACTGAAACCTTGTATATACAAAAATGCCAAATCTATTTGCAAATTCTTATATGGTTCAAAAGTCAACCCGGCGGAAAAACCCAATTTATTCATTCCGGGAGTTTCCGGATTGTAAAAGTTTTTACGAATCGGACTTTGGTCATAATAAATTCCTGCTCGAAGATCCAATCGCTCTGTTGCTTTATAGCTCGCTCCAATTCGATAGGTCATCGTCGTTTTGTAATTTTTTTCCGCCTTGATCGGTTTAATTCCTAATTCAGCCTCGTTAAAATAAACATTTAAAGAATCATACGCGTTCCAACCTACCAATTGCAGATCCAACGCTAACTCCCAACGATCCGTGGGACGATAACTTACACCGAGTGTAGTGTTGGAAGGTAAAGGCAATTCCGCGTGAAAAGAACCTTGATCATATTTCGGGATCGAAATATTGGGTATATCAACACCCGCTCCTGCCAACATCTCACCATACTTGGAAAGTAACAACTCCATCTGTCCGAACATATTTTCAATATTCCGGTTGGAATAGGTTAATTCAGCATCTCCCTCTTTTACCCGCATCTTAATCTTTGAACGATAAGACAACCCTACCGTCACCTTATCACAAATATCATACATGATACCCACGTTAAAGCCTACCCTCATATGGGCGTTCCCCTCTAAACGAGCATAAGCCGGCGGTACAGTCGTATTTTTCATTAAACCTATCATATTTTGTATAGCCTCCTTTTCTGTTTCGGAAATAGGAAGATGAGGCAAAAGCGAACCTAATTTTTCTTCCATCGTATTCCCCAAGCCTTGAAAATCCTTCACACTCATTAATCCGCGGGAAAGATTCACGTTACCCCAAGCCAATTGCAAACCGACACCGACACTCAACTTATCCGTGATCTTATATGAAAGCGTGGGTTGTATTACATAGGACTTTAAACTAATATCCTGAATCAACGACGCACCTTCCCAATGCTTCGGCCATTTCAAGGAACTCCCGTAAGGAGTCGTCAAACTGATACCCGCTGCCAGATTATCATATATCTTAAATCCCGCGTAAGCGTATAATGGCGTACTCACCGGGTTATCCGTTTTAGCGGAATATCCCGCATTACTATATTTCGCTTTTGCCATCACGGCTGAAATTCCAAGTGAAAAATCCATATTTGTTTTCAAGAACACCAGCCCTGCCGGATTGAAATGCATACTCTCTGCCCCCAACTTCATCCCGACGCCCACGTGTCCCATTCCGGTCTGTTTCGTGCTCAACAAATTTACTTGATATCCCTCGGCAAAAACCGACAGGCTCAACATACAAGTCATTACCAATACGACTAATTTCTTCATACAATCTACTTTACATTATTACTCTACTATTCTTCTATAAAATAAAAGATAGTTATTTTTAAAATTAAAGGCACAAAAATAACATTCGCCTCCTCAAGTTGTTTCTACTTTACGGTATGCAATAAAAATTGGTTACCTTTGTACCCAAAATCTATATGCCATGATAACCTTTGAAATAGACACCGAATACATTGAATTAATAAAATTACTGAAAGCCACCCGCGTAGCCGAAAGCGGCGCGATGGCAAAGATTCTTGTCGAAAACGGAGAAGTCACTCGCAACGGTGAACCGGAATCCCGTAAACGGGCAAAAATAACGAAAGGCGAAATCATCACCGCCCTCGGACAAAGCATTAAAGTGATATAACAAAGAAGCCGACTGTAAAAACAGTCGACTCCCTCGATATACTCAAAACAATCATTTTTTATGTTTGTACCACTCTTTATTTTCTTCCCCGAACGATGACGCCCATTTCGAAAATTGCGGGTAAATCACATCAATTCTCTTTCCCTCGTCTTTACTCTTCAAATCTAACGATTCGTTAATAATATGTATCGCGAAAGGGAAATTATTATCCGAAACAAAATAAATTCCTTTCTCCGGATCAGACAAATCATGCCCGTAATGCAACAATTTCGTGTCCATCAAATCGGTCGGTTTGTAATTCGGCAAATGCACTTCGTGCCCCCGTCCCTCGTTCGTATTCACGATAATAAAAGGATTATAAGGAGGTAACTCCAGTTCATTCGTCTTCGTGGGCACATTCAATGTCATCTTTACCGTGAACGTTCTCTGATCCTCCGGGGCATTTATCACATCCAAAGCACTGTCAAATAAAATAATCGTGGCATCATTCGGTTGTGCACTCTCAAGTCCTTTCGCGTCCTTAGCGAAATGAGATTGCCCCGGGTAAGTGGTTTCAACACTCATACTACCAACTTTATACTTTCTAAACCCGTACTGATACCCGAAACCACTCTGCAATTGTGCCCCGACATTTTTCACTGTCCACGAGTCCTCTACCCGAACCAACAAATTACCTTTATTCAAAAAATGCTTTATACGATATTCAACCACCATATCATTCATATCATAATCGCCTTGATACGGCCAAATATCTTCATAAGCCAAAGTTCCCTCGTAAGTCATGGAATATACCACGCTCCCGTCATTCGGGAATTCATCATCCACATCCGGGACTCCATCATTATCTGTATCCGTCATATCCTTACCGTCCGGCATACTTCCGTCATTATATTCCACGTGGTCATCATCCGCGTCAATGGAAAAAATAAAATCACGATACACGGGTGATGAATTAAAATTCTGATCCTCAAGTCCCACGTAACGCACTTTTGTATTGGGATCACGCACGATAATCGTGTGGCTGCGTTGTTCTGTATTCAAACTTGTATTCGAGAACCCGATAGAACGTCCGCGTGCAACATCCACTACCGTATGATTATTAGCGTCGTATCCTCCCGCCAGAATAAACCACCCGATCGTCACTCCCGCCGGGAAAGTTTCACTCCACTCCTGCTTTACCTCATCCCAATATTTAAGCCGCACGTTATCTCCCAACTGCAAACCACCTTTTTCGGGGAATGTTGCATTCGGGAAAAGGATAATTCTCTGCACTTCTTCCGCTGTCTGTGGCGGGTTATTTGTCGGGTAATAATAATATCCGACCGTATTCGTACGGGTATTCCCGGAATTATTGATAACCACGATATCCACCGTTGCCCCATCCTTTATCACGTTCAAGTTCGCCTCACTATTTTTCACGATATAATCACTCACGTTTGAATCATCCATCTTCAACGTCGCATTCAACATGATTAAACCGTCTGCCGAAATATCCTTTTTTCCGCCCAGATTGGAAGGAACACCTTTATCATTCCAAGTCATACCATCTATCACTTTCATGCCTGCCGGATAAGTCGAATGCACGTACCCGTCCTCTCCCGCCCGGGATACCATACTTTTTCCTCTTGAAACCTCCAACGTCTTCACCATAGGCACGGCTATACTCGCCGAATATAAATAAATCTCATTCACGTAAGTTGGTACTTGAACCGTCTCCGAATACTCGCCATTTTCATCCGTGAACCCTCTGAATAACGGTTTCAGATTTTCTTTTTTCACCGTCCTCCCATTTATCGTATCCACGGGATACTCCGCATAGGCCTCAAAAAACACCTCGTACCCTTTCGGTATATCATACTTCACCCCTGCCGTCAATTTATTTGCCGTACGGAAATCAAAATAATCACCGGAACCTTCAGGAGCCTCTTTTTTCGACAAATCCTTATCAACGCATCCCGCCAATAAAAACAACGAGGCAATAATTCCCCAAACAAACGCCATTCTAAAATTCATAATCAATCCTATTTAGTCATATTTCAATACAAATATACGACATATTTCTCATTTTATATTTATCACGACAAAGTATTTTTATTCAAACCATTAGACGTACACGATACACAACCAACACGACAGCTATCACGACGCCACCCCACACGATCCACACCCAACTCCCGATTCCACTCTTTTTGACCTCATCGACACTTGTATTTTGCTCCAGACCTCTTTTTTCACCGGTAGTCAACTTAACCTTCGTCGTATCCTGATCAGTGACTTTCTCTTTTAGACGGATTCTAGTGTCTATTTCTACAAATCTATCAGACGCTAAAGAACATGAGCCCGATGACCGAGGCGGAGATCATAGCCGCCCGAAAAAACATGGAAAGCTGGATAAACCCGTGAGCAGCTTCATGTTTCTGGTAAACGTGAAAGAAGCCCTCGGCTACACGCACGAGCAAACTCTCGACAGCAGCTATGCGCTGATCACCGGAATGTTGCAGGAATACGCCTACATGTGCAACGAACGCAACAAACTCCTGTACGGCGACGAGGAGGATGAAGACGAACCCTTCGAGTGGGTGGAACTCGTCGATTTCACCACAGGTAAGACAAAACGCTACAAGAAATACAAGGACGCGGGAAGCCGCATATAAAAAAAGTGACTGTTAAAAAAACTTGTTTTCAAACAGTCACTTTTTAAAGTCATGGAATAACGCCGTCTATTCTTTCGCCATATAAATAATCATATACCCGGATGTTTTCACAGCCAAGCCGAGCATAACCTTATCATTCCCCCAGTAAAATATTCCCTCACTTTCACCTATCTTTTTATACTTGCCACTCAAAAAACTCTCGACGTCTTCCACCGGAGTCGAAAGTTTCAAATTTACCGCGGCACTTTCCAGCTTTCCATTCTCAAACATATAGCCCATATAATCCTCGGCGTAATTTGAACCCTCGTAGAGCAAAGTTCCACCGGACTCCCTCTTAAAGTCCCTTCTTTCCTTTGCCTTTATTTGGGAAGCCGAGGCTCCAAAATCAAGTACAGGTTCCAGATACAACATCGGTTCATTGTCCGTTCTCTGCAATCTGGCAATGTATGTCTCACCCTCTTCTTCCATCTCCACGACAGCCCGATCCTTGTGCATCTCGATCACTTTCACGAAAGAGGCTTCTTTCCCATAAGTAACGGTAATCACGTCTCCTTCCAACGAGTAAGTTCCTTTACTCGTTCTGTTCATGTAATAATCATACTCCTCACAACCTCCACCACTTTTGAATTCCCAGTAACTTAACTCCGTGTCCAAGTCCGCAGGCTCAGTTTCTCCGTTTTCTTCAAACTCGTAAATACTCCATTTACCCACGAGCTCGCCCACGGATAAATCATCATCATCTTTGCTACACGCAACACATGCCAGCGCGAACACTACCATCCACATTAACTTTTTCATTCCGATTAAAATTTAATTACACCTTCCGTTTATTTGTATAAACGTTTCAAAGATATATTTTAAATTTCCCCTTCCAATAGAAAATACAAGAAACTATTCATATTTTATACTATTTCGCAGACATTTCAATCTCTTGTCGCTTTTTAAGTTAAAACAGTATTCTCGGACGAGAACCATGCTCGAGATATAAAAAACGCTTGACAGTTTATCACCATCAAGCGTTTTTCTGTACCCAGAACAAGACTCGAACTTGCACAGCCGTACGGCCACTAGTCCCTGAAACTAGCGTGTCTACCGATTCCACCACCTGGGCATTGTATCTAAGAACTTCGGACAAAAAACCTTGCAACTCCCTGCTGCAAGGCTTCTCTTTTTTGTTGTCCCACAAGGATTCGAACCTTGACTGACAGAACCAAAATCTGCTGTGCTACCATTACACAATGGGACAATCGTCATGTCAATTCAACAAGTATTTTGTTTTTTGACGCTGCAAATGTATAGCAATTTTTCATTTCACCAAAACAAAATGCGGAAAAATTAAAAGAAAATTGCTATTTTCGTGCGGTTGAAAAGGAACAAATTTAGGATATCCTTGATTACTAATAAGAAATATAAATTCAAAGAAGGAGAAGCATGTGCAACATTAAAAATCACCCCACGTTAAGTTACAGGTTGATCAATAATGTCACCGGATGGGTGGCGTTCGTGATAGCCAGTATCACTTACATTCTCACGGTAGAACCGACAGCCAGCTTATGGGACTGCGGCGAGTTCATCACAACGTCAGTCGGATTACAGGTAGGACACCCTCCCGGGGCACCTTTCTTTATGATTGTTTCGCGACTGTTCGCCATTTTTGCCCCGTCCCCAGAAACACAGGCTTACATGATTAATATTATGTCGGCGTTATGTTCGGGCTTCACGATACTGTTCCTGTTCTGGACAATCACGCATCTGGCCAAGAAAGTGGTGATTAAAAAAGATGAAGAATGTACCATGGGACAATTATACGCTATCATGGGTGCGGGTCTGATCGGTGCGCTATGCTACACGTTCTCGGACACGTTCTGGTTCTCCGCCGTGGAAGGCGAGGTATATGCCATGTCGTCCCTGTTCACGGCTGTCGTGTTCTGGGCGATCCTGAAATGGGAGAACGTGGCGTTCCAACCGTACGCCAATCGCTGGCTTGTATTCATCGCTTACATGATCGGGCTTTCCATCGGGGTTCACTTGTTGAACTTGCTGGTAATTCCCGCCATCGTGTTTATCTACTATTTCAAGAAATACGAAACGACGAAATGGGGTGTGATCAAAGCTGCCGCTTTATCCTGCGTGATCCTCGGGACTATCCTATGGGGTGTGATCCCGTACGTGATCATTATCGGCGGATGGTTCGAACTACTGTTCGTCAACAGCATGGGGCTACCTTTCAACACGGGAGTAGTTGTCTACGCTATCCTTCTAATTAGCGGACTTGCTTACGGTATATATTACACGTTGAAACACAATCACACGATCGTCAACACGATCCTGACCTGTTTCGTGGTCATGTTGATCGGCTACTCCTCCTACGCCATGGTGGTTATCCGGTCGGTCAGCAACCCTCCCATCGACGAGAACAGCCCGGATAACGTGTTCGCGCTCCTTTCTTATATAAGCCGCGACCAGTACGGGCAGGAACCGTTGATCTACGGACCCTATTACAACGCCCCGGTCATTGCCGTGGAAGAAGGCGGTCCGATCTATTACCAGAACGAGAAAACCGGGAAATACGATGTCGTGGGACACAAGACCGAGGTGAAATACGATCCTCATTTTTGTACCATCCTGCCGCGTATGTACAGTACCGCGCGTGACCCGCAGTCTTACATCGAATGGGTGGGATTACCCGCCGGCCCCACGTACTCGGTAGACGGACAAAACCGTCAAAAACCGACTTTCGGGCAAAATTTGAAATTCATGTTCCGTTATCAGCTCGGGCACATGTACCTGAGGTATTTCATGTGGAACTTCTCCGGAAGACAAAATGATATTCAAGGACACGGTGATTTCCGTTACGGGAACTGGATCACGGGCATTCCTTTCGTCGACAATATGCTGGTCGGCGACCAAAGCATGATGCCCGACACGTTGAAGCACGACAAGGCAAACAACAAATATTACATGCTTCCTTTTATCCTCGGGTTACTGGGTATGTTCTACCAGTACCAGCGGGGAAAACAGGGAAAGAAAGACTTCTGGGTGGTTATGCTGCTATTCTTCCTCACGGGTATCGCCATCGTGCTTTACTTGAACCAATATCCTTATCAACCGCGTGAACGGGATTACGCTTACGCCGGATCATTCTACGCGTTTGCCATCTGGGTAGGATTCGGGGTACTCTACCTTTGGGAACTTCTCCAAAAGAGAATGGATTCCCGCAAAGCTGCCATCGCGGTAACGGCAGTTTGCCTGTTCGCCGTACCGGTGAACATGGCGGCGCAAAACTGGGACGACCATGACCGCAGCGGACGTTATGCGGTGATCGCGCATGCCAAAAACTACTTGAGCACCTGCGCCCCGAACGCCATACTGTTCACTTACGGGGACAATGACACCTTCCCGTTATGGTACGCCCAAGAGGTGGAAGGCTTCCGCCGGGACGTGCGCATCGTGAATTTGAGTTTGCTTGCCGGGGACTGGTATATCGACCAGATGAAACGGAAAGCCTACGAATCACCGGGGGTACCGATCTCTTTCACGAAAGACCAATATCATTACGGGGTACGCGACTTCGTGGCTATCGAAGAGAGAACCGACAAGCCATTCAGCATCGCCGAAGTGATGAATTTCGTCGGTCAGGACGGTGCGGAATACAAGACGAACCGCTATCAAGGCGAACCGTTAAATTATATCCCCACCCGGAGCCTTTATCTCCCCGTGGACAAAGAGAAAGTTCTCGCCAACGGAACCGTGCAACCGGAAGATGCAGACGAGATCGTGGACAGGGTGGAAATCAAGCTGACAGGCAACTCACTGAATAAATCCCAACTTATGGTACTCGACATTCTGGCTGCCAATAACTGGGAACGGCCTGTATATTTCGGTATCGGCATGGGACAGGACAGCTACATGGGCTTTGACAAATACTTCCAGCTAGAAGGTGCCGGCTACCGCGTGGTACCGATCAAGACGGAAAACAAGGATGCATATTACGAGTTCGGTCGCATCAACTCGAACGTGTTGTATGACAATTTGATGAATAAGTTTGTCTGGGGAAATATCAATGACCCGAAAGTAAATATCGACCATTTCCACGACAATACCATTGCCGTGATGAAATACCGGAATACTTTCTTGCGTCTTGCCCAGAAACTGGTGGAAGAAGCCGTAAACGAAAGTACAGTACTCGGCGACTCCACGATAAGTGAAATCGTAGACTCCTCGAAGATGCAGGAAGCCGTCAAAGTACTGGATAAATCACTGGAAGAAATTCCGCTTTACCAAGTTCCGGCAGATTATTTCTTAATCTATTATATCCCGATCTATTACACGGCGGGAGAAAACGAAAAAGCAAACGATCTGGCATGGGCTTTGGCACTGGATAACGCTCAAACGTTAAGATATATCCAATCTCTATCCGCCAACCGCAGGCAAATGCTTAACCGGGACGAACGGAACAGCATGCAGATACTGCAAATGTTGATCGGATGGGCAAGAAGTAGCGGCGAGGAAGTTTTCGCACAAGAAATACAAACCATGGTGGAAAATACGCTGACCGGGAAACCGATCACCAGTAACCGGGTGAATAAAAACTTCCCGATAGACAGTAAAATGAATAAACAATAAAAAGGGGAAAATTCCCCTTTTTATCAGTCGAAAGTCTATAAAGTCCATAAGGTCTATAAGGTCACGGGTGTCCTTCGGACTATATCAACGGCAATAAAATTGCCGTTATAGCAAAGCGCCCGCAGGGTCTATGGACTTTCAACCTTATGGACTTTATGGACCTTATAGACCTTACGAACTTTATTAACTTTATAAACTAAAAATACAATGATCACGATCGACCATATTAAAGAGCTGGCAGAGAGAGGTGAAGCATTGAGGAGGTATCTTTGACATAGATGGTAAAAAGGTACAACTCGCTGAAGAAGAATTAAGAACGCAAAATCCCTCCTTGTGGGATAACCCCAAAGAGGCGGAAGTATTGATGAGGAAGGTACGCGAATTAAAATCATGGATAGAAGGATACGAACAAGTAACTTCTGCCGTGGGCGATTTACAGGTACTTTTCGATTTCGCCAAGGAAGGAGAAGCCACCGAAGAAGAAGTAGACGCCCAATACGAGGAAACCGTACGGATAGTGGAGGATATCGAGATGCGCAACATGCTGCGTAAAGAGGAAGACCATTTCGGTGCTATCATGAAAATCAATTCCGGAGCCGGGGGTACGGAGAGTATGGACTGGGCAAGCATGCTCTACCGGATGTATATCCGTTGGGGTGAACTGAACGGTTACAAGGTAAAACACGTGGATTACCAAGAAGGTGAAGAAGCGGGTATTAAATCCGCCACGCTCGAATTCGAGGGCGATTACGCTTACGGCTACCTGAAGTCGGAAAACGGCGTGCATCGTCTCGTGCGTCTGTCCCCCTACAACGCGTCGAACAAGCGCATGACCTCCTTCGCCTCGGTATTTGTCTATCCCGCCGTGGACGACACCATCGAGGTCACGATCAACCCTGCCGACATCAGTTGGGACACTTTCCGAAGCGGAGGTGCCGGGGGACAGAACGTGAACAAAGTGGAAACCGGAGTACGCCTGCGCCATGCCCCGACAGGCATCATGATCGAGAACACGGAATCCCGTTCGCAATTGCAGAACCGGGAGAACGCCATGCGATTGCTGAAAGCCCAGTTGTACGAACTGGAACTTCGGAAACGTCAGGAAGAAATGGACAAGATCGAGGGAACAAAAAAGAAAATCGAATGGGGGTCACAAATCCGCAGCTACGTGTTCGACGACCGACGGGTGAAAGACCACCGCACCAACTACCAGACATCAAACGTACAAGCCGTGATGGACGGTGAAATCAACGATTTTATCAAGGCTTACTTGATGATGTTCGGCGGCGGGGAAGAATAACATACTGATTCTGTGATTTAGCGATTCAATGATTTAGTGATTAAAAATCACAGAATCGAGAATCACGAAATCACAGAATCTATAAATTCTAAATTTTCATTATGGATTTCAGTAATTGCAAAATATTAATCGTCGGGGACGTGATGCTCGACAAATATTATTTCGGGAAAGTGGAACGCATTTCGCCGGAGGCTCCCGTGCCGATCGTGAATATCGTGACGGAAGAATCCCGGTTGGGCGGAGCCTCGAACGTGGCAAACAACATCAGCAGTCTGGGCGGGCAAGCCACCTTGTGCGGAGCCGTGGGATACGACTTTTTCGGGAAGGAGATCGAGCGAATGGCGCACCGCAAGGGAATCCGCACGGAGTTCATCAAAACAGAGCAACCCACGATCACGAAAGCCCGCGTTATCGGCGGACGCCAACAAATCGTGCGCCTTGACTACGAGCAACGACTGGAAGTACCCGAGAAAACAAAAGAAGATTTTAAAGTTCATCTGGAAGAACTCATCCGTGAAAACCCGACTCTCGTGATCTCCGATTACGGGAAGGGCATGATTTCCGACGAAATTTGCACTTTTCTGATCTCGATCGCCAAACAGCACGGGACGCGTGTCATCGTGGACCCCAAGGGACAAAACTGGGCAAAATACGCCGGGGCGGATTTGATCACGCCAAACGTGAAGGAACTCGGGGACATCATCGGGCATCCTATCAGTAACGAGGACACCGGAATCGAGGCTTCGGCAAAGGAAATCATCCGGAAGTACGGGTTGAAAGCCTTGCTCGTGACTCGAAGCGAGAAAGGCATGAGCCTGATCTCCGGACAAGAAACCGTGCATATCCCGACACACTCGCAAGAAGTGTTCGACGTGAGCGGAGCCGGAGATACCGTGGTGGCAGCCTTAGCGTTAGCACTGACCGCGGGTAAAGATATCAAGGAATCTATCCGCATCGCCAATATCGCGGCAGGAATTGTGGTACAGAAGATCGGAACCGCCACGCTGACGGCAGAAGAGTTGAGAAAAGCGATGTAGAAAGAAAAGAGTTATAAAGTTCATAAGGTTTATAAAGTTCATAAAGTAATAAACCTTACGAACTTTATAAACCTTAAAAACTCTATGAACTATTTGATTTTAGAAACAAAGTATTTCAAGAAAGTCACATCATCCGTAAGTTCCGGATGAAAAGAGGTCACCAGCATATTTCTTTCTTCAGCGGCAACCACGTGACCGTCCAGTTCACACAATACTTTCACCCCATCTTCCACCTTTGTTATATAAGGTGCGCGGATAAACACCAGCTCGATCTCTTTCGAGTCGACGGCGGGGATTACCTGTTTCGTGGAGAAACTATCAATCTGGCTACCGTAAGCATTGCGGCGCACGGAGATATCCATAACTCCCAAGTGAGTCACCGAATCGTTCACCAGATCTTTTGCCAACAAGATCATTCCGGCACAAGTTCCCCACACGGGAAGTCCCCCGACAATCTTCTCCCGCAGGGGAGCCATTAACCCCGTGCGATTGAGAATCTTACCCATGGTGGTACTCTCCCCTCCCGGCAAAATGATAGCGTCAATAACGTCCAATTGTTCCGGGTATTTCACGATCACGGGTTCATGTCCCAATGCTTGAATCTGACGCTCATGCTCGACGACAGCCCCCTGAAACCCTAAAATGCCTATCTTTTTCATTATTTTACCACCCTCTCTCGGCGTATTTATTTTCCAATTTGGATATTTCCAACCCGGACATCGGCTCGCCCAAGTTCTCTGACAATTCGGCCAATTTAACCGGATCGTTGTAATAAGTAGTTGCCAACACGATAGCTCTCGCTCTCTTGGCAGGATCTCCCGACTTGAAGATACCGGAGCCTACGAATACACCCTCGCAGCCCAATTGCATCATCAAAGCGGCATCGGCGGGAGTGGCGATTCCACCGGCAGCAAAGTTTACAACCGGCAATTTACCGTTCTCGTGCACGTATTTCACGAGGTCGAAAGGAGCACCCATTTCTTTAGCGATCGTCATCAAAGCTTCTACCGGGGCAGATTGTACCTGATGAATATCATTGTTCAACTGACGCATATGTCTTACAGCCTCAACCACGTTTCCGGTTCCGGCTTCTCCCTTGGTACGGATCATGGAAGCACCTTCGCCGATGCGTCTTAAAGCCTCGCCCAAGTTGCGGCAACCACAAACAAACGGTACTTGGAATTTAGTCTTGTCCACGTGATACAGATCATCCGCGGGAGTCAATACCTCGCTCTCGTCGATATAATCAATGCCGATGGCTTCCAATATTTGAGCCTCAACAAAGTGACCGATTCTCACTTTAGCCATTACAGGAATAGATACGGCGTTCTTGATCGCCTTAATCATTTGCGGATCTGACATTCTGGCAACACCGCCATCTTTACGAATATCCGACGGCACTCTTTCCAGTGCCATAACAGCACATGCCCCGGCAGCCTCTGCAATCTTCGCCTGTTCAACATTGGTTACGTCCATGATAACCCCACCTTTAAGCATCTGCGCCAAATTTTTGTTCAATTCATATTTTCCCATAAGGTTCTTCTTTAGAATGTTAAAATTATAAACAAACAATTGGAAATAAGTTTCTTGATAAAGAAAAAGAATGCTCCCGCAAACGTTTTCTCCCGTTTTAAAACCTCTTCCAAAACGGGAACAAATATACAATTTTAGATGAAAAGAAAAGTTTTTTGAGGGACTTTTTCGGACAAATACATCTTCAGGATTGTTACAAATTATAATCTAATCAGTTACAATTTACAACAACTCTCGGTTCATAACTTACAACCTGAAATATCCGGTTACAAATAAGTCTTCAACCGCTTCGTGCGATACGTGTTTTTCAACTTTTTGATGGCTTTCGATTTGATCTGGCGTACTCTTTCGCTGGTAAGTCCTACCCGATCCCCAATCTCTTCCAAAGACATTGGCAAATAACCTCCCAGCCCGTAATACATACGCAAGATCGTGGCATCCCGCTCATCTAAAGTGGATAAATAACGATCTATCTCCGTCCGCAACGAATCAGCGTTCAACTCTCTCTCCGCCTCCGGTATCGAGTTCTCGCCGGTGATCATCACGTCGTATAAATTAGACGCATCCTCGTCACTCGTCAACGGGGCATCCATTGACAGGGGACGACTGGCAATCCGCATACTGTCTTTCACTTCTTTTTCCGGAACGTCCATCTCCCGGGCAATCTCCTCGGCTGTCGGCTCCCGCTGAAATTCCTGTTCCAGACGGAAGAAAAATTTGTTCACCTTGTTTATGCTACTGATTTTATTCAAGGGTAAACGAACCAAACGCGAGTTCTCGGCAATTGCCTGCAAAATAGACTGGCGAATCCACCACACGGCGTAAGAAATGAATTTGAACCCTTTCGTCTCATCAAAGCACTCTGCCGCTTTGATCAAACCCAGATTCCCTTCGTTGATCAAATCACCCAGACTCATACCGTTGTTCTGGTATTGCTTGGCCACGGAAACCACGAAACGAAGATTACTCTTCACCAGAAGCTCTCGTGCGGCTAGATCTCCGGCTCGTATTTTCTTGGCTAGCGCAACCTCCTCGTCCGGCGACAACACGTCGATCTTCCCAATCTCCTGCAAGTACTTTTCGATTGAAAAGGAATCCCTGCCAGTGATTTGCTTGCTGATTTTTAACTGTCTCATAGGTCTCTTTAGTAAATTGGCTTAAAGTTAATAATCTATTTCAATAAAACAAATATCAGAGCATATTTTTTCATGTCCCTCCTGCAAAAGTATACGACAAGATTCTAACTTTGTTGTGACAAACTTCAAATTAACCGAAGATAATTTTGCAATTTTCTTTGGCACAATCAAAAAAATACCTACTTTTGCAGTCCGAAGTGAGAAAATAATAACATAAGATAATATCACAATGAAACGTACATTTCAACCATCCAACAGAAAGAGAAGAAACAAACATGGTTTCAGAGAAAGAATGTCTACAGCTAACGGTAGAGCAGTTTTAGCCAGAAGAAGAGCTAAAGGAAGAAAAAAATTGAGTGTTTCTGACGAGCGCAGACACAAACAATAATATAAAAAGCTGCTTATCAGCAGCTTTTTTTTTATTTTAGCCATCCCCTCTCCAAGGTAACAAGATATATTCCTTACCCTTCCCCTCCACTATGATTACATCCTCTTCACTTGCCTGACGCAGCATATACACACGTGAGCGTTCATGCTTCGAAGATGCTACGTTCATGCTACGTTCATGGTATAGACAAGGGGTAGCCAAGCCATGGCTCAAACAAGGAGAATGTCCGTGAAACAAGGTAGCTATTTCCCGTTCTTTTCCCGCTCTATCGCCGATTTCACCGGGCTATTCCCGAATACATACGTTTTTTTTCTGTTTGTCCGCGAGCCGCAACCGCAGCAATCACCGCATCCCCCGTTCTTACGACCGGAACGGAATAACCGATAAATGCCCCTTCCCACGAAGAAAAGCGCCACGGCAACAATTATATATGTAAGTATGAGCTGCATCACTCCTTTAATTTTAGATTTTAGATTGACTCATTGATTTATATCAACAAGTCCAATACCTGTTTCAACACGAAACAAACAACCCATGCCAGCACGGTCGTGTATCCCATGACGAAGAACGCCCATTTTGCCCCGATCTCTTTCCCTATCGCGATCAATGCCGCGAAACAGGGAGAATAGAGTAACACGAAAACAATAAACACGATAGCGATAACGGGCGTAAAACCATGTTCTTTCAGCCGCGTCACCAGTGCCGAACTTGCCGCCTCATCGTCCTCGTCGATATCCTCGCCTTGATAGAGCACAGCCATCGTGCTCACCACGATTTCCTTGGCAGCAACACCCGTCAACAAGCTCACCCCGGCTTTCCACTCGAAACCGAGAGGCGCCCAGATGAGTTCCATCGCCCGACCGATACGACTGATATACGAACTTTCCTGACGTTTGATCACTTCTTCCCGGTGCAAACTTTCCAGCTTGGCTTCCCGCTCTGCCTTCAACATCTCGGCGTTACCGGTTCCCGAGGCTATTTCCACCTCGTACGCTGCCGCGACTTCCGCCTTCTGCTTGTCGTATTCCGCCGCCAATTCCTTGTCCACGGGGAAATAACCGAGAGCCCAAATCACGATGGAAGCAAGCATGATGATACCTCCCATCTTTTTCAGGTATTGCTCGCCTTTACTCCACATGTGGCGAATCGTGGTACGTAATGTAGGCATACGGTAAGGCGGCAACTCCATCACGAAAGGCACTTCCTGTTTGTGGAAAAGTACCCGTTTGAATAATTTCGCCATCACGATTGCCGCTAAAATACCTATCAAGTAGATACCGAACAACACCAATGCCGCGTACTCCTTGAAGAATGCCCCGACTAACAGTATATATACCGGAAGACGGGCACTACAAGACATGAAAGGATTGATCAGTATCGTCAATATCCGGTCACTGCGATTCTCCAGCATACGCGTGGACATGATTGCCGGCACGTTACACCCGAATCCCATGATCATCGGGATAAAACTCTTCCCGTGAAGCCCGAGTTTATGCATGATTTTATCCATGATAAACGCCGCACGCGCCATATACCCCGTGTCTTCCATGAACGAGATAAACAGGAACAGGATCAAGATGTTCGGCAAAAACACGATCACACTACCGACACCGCCGATAATCCCGCTTACCAGCAAATCCTTCAACGGTCCCGCGCTCATATTGTTTTCCACGAATGTACTCAAGGCGGCAACTCCCGTTTCGATCCACTCCATGGGATAACTGCCCAGACTGAAAGTGGCAAAAAAGGTCGTGAACAGGAATAACAGGAAGATCGGGAACCCGAATAATTTATGCGTCACGATAGCGTCGATATATTCTGTTTTACGCCGCCGGTTGACGGGACTTTCCCGGTAAGTTTCTTTCAGCGCCCCGGAGATGAAACCGTACTTCGTGTCAGTGACCACCGCTTCCACGCTCTCCCCGAACGTGGATTCGATTTTACACACATTCTCCTGAACGGTATTCATCAGTTTTTCCCGCGGCTTATCCTTCTCCGCGAAACGCGTGATTTCCTTATCTCCCTCGAGTAACATCAGTGCCATGAAACGAGGCGACATATTGCAGGTCAATTCTTTCTCATCCGCCAATTCCGAACGAATGGCAACGATACCGTCCTCGATCTCCTGCCCGTAATTGATATGAATATGCCGTACGGTTTCGCTTCTTCCCTCGTACACCTCGATAATCTCTTCCAAGAGTTGCTTGACTCCTTTTCCTTTCGAACCAATCGTCGGCACCATAGGCATCCCGATCATCTTACCCATTTTCCGGTAATCGAATGTCGCACCGGAACGTTCCAGTTCGTCGTACATGTTCAAGGCAATCACGCCTTTCACGTCCATGTCTATCAACTGGGTAGACAGGTACAGGTTGCGTTCCAGATTGGACGCATCCACCACGTTGATGACCACGTCGGGAGCGTGATTCGTGATATATTCCCGCACGTATTTTTCTTCGTTCGAGTAGGCTGAAATGGAGTAAGTACCCGGCAGGTCGACCACGTTAAACTCGTACCCGCTGAAACGGAAAGTCGCTTTCTTCGCGTCCACGGTCACCCCGCCGTAATTCCCGACATGTTCCTGCGATCCACTCATGTAATTGAACAGGGTGGTTTTCCCGGCGTTCGGGTTGCCGACCAAGGCGACATGAATATGCTTGTCCCGCCCTTCCCAATGCTTGGCAAAGGCCTCCTCCGCATCTCTCGCGGATGCTGAAATCCCGACGATATTGCTGGCTTCTTCCAGTGAAACAATCTCGATAAACGCAGCTTCTTGTCGCCGCAAGGATATCTCGTACCCCATGATCGAGTATTCTATAGGATCATTCAAAGGAGCGTTTTTCACGGCTTTGACTACCTTACCCCGTATAAATCCCATTTCATTCAGACGCTTACGGAAAGCCCCGTATCCTTTCACTTTCGTTATCACGGCGCTCTCGCCGGTCTTCAATTCTGACAATAACATATTTGCATCTTTCTGGTTTCGCATAGCAAAGGTATTACTTTATTTTTATTTTTTCTAAATAAACACAGAAAAAAAAAGTCCATAGACCTTACGACCTTATGGACCTTACTTTATTAACCCTACAAGTCTAAAAAAAGAAAACTTTTCTTTTTTAATTCGTATAATCAATAAATAGCTTATTTTTGTAATATGAAAGCAGAAGATAAAGACAACAGAGACGAGAAGAAATGGGGTAACGTGAACGAGTTTTTGGCAAAAAACGCTTCACAACTCAATATCATGGAAGAAGAAATAGACGTGGAGGTGCAACATCACTTTATGGCACTTCTTGAATTTTTGATGAAGGACAAGACGAAATTCAAGATGCTGATAGAAGAAGCTCCCCAGTTGACGGATGAATTGTACAACGAGTCCGTCAGTGAAGACAAGAAGAGAAAGATTCTGGCTGTACTGGCCACGATAAATGATATAGCGATATACCGGAAGATTGAGGCATTCCAGAAGGAAGACACCCCGTTGAAAAAATGGGCGACCGTGGCGTTGCAACAATCGCGTATGTTGATTCAATCTTCCCTGCTGGATGAATCTACCGTGTTTGTTTCCACGGGACTGGGCGGCCACGGGACTCTATTACGTTATTTCTGTGTTTATATTGCCAACGAGGGGGTGGTTATACAACCGTTCCAATGGGATATTGCCAAGAAAGAAACCGAACTGGTAGTGACCAAGGCTAAAGGAGAAATCGAGAGTTCCGAGCACTTCGATAAATACATCATGTTTACCCTTTTGTTGCCGATTGATGCCGGGTTGAAAGAAATATTCGAAACCATCATCAACGAGTGCAACACGTATGGTAATTTCCTGAAAGAGAACATTATCATTACAAACGTGAAGAAACTTACCCTCGAAGAGATCGACGGTATCGTGAACTCGAAAAACCCGAAACAGGATCGGAAAATCAGTCCAGCATCAGACTTATAAAAGGATGACAGGCTTTGAAACGAGAGGCTAACCCGAGAAAACGTTCCGGGTAATAACCGAATACCAACCGGGTTAACTCTTGCACGGTCAATTCGACGGGTGTTTCTTCGGCGACTTTCCGGGTACAAGCGCCCTCACCGACGATATATATTCCCGTGTTCTCCGGGATTTGTTCATCCGTCACTTTCAACACGAGATGCAGATCGGGATAACGGACAGCATACAACCGCAACACCTGTTCCACGTCCAAGATTCTCGCCATCCCCCGATGTTCGTCATTTTTCCCCGTCGGTAGTGAACGACAGAATATTTCGGCAGTATCCAAACGTGTCATTATCCCCCACAAGAGCGCCTGTTTTACTTCCCCGGAGTCATACAGCCAATCTTTTACCAAAACATGATTCCCCCGCGGCTCGGCAAATGCCATGCCGACAAGGTGATCTTCACGGTTATACGCCACGAGCAAAGCACCTTCGCTTATACGCAAATCCTCCATAATCGTGTTAAAATCCTCCCGGTCATGTTGAATACAACAGGGACGACGGAGCATGGCATCTTCAAAATAACGAAACACTTCGTCTGTCAACAAAGCCTCGTCACGGAACGCCTCCACCCGGTAATGCTCCGACACGGGAGGAGCGAGAATCGTGTAATGTTCGGGTGAGAAATCAAAAATAGCGGCATATCCCATCTTCTCGTAATAGCCGTACAACCAATCGTTTGCCGGGATTAAAGTACTCACGGGGACATCCCGCTTTCTCATCACGGCAAAGGCCTCCTGCAATAACTTTGTCATGATTCCCCGCGCACGGGCCAGAGGGTGGGTACAAGCGCCCGAAATATACCCCGTCTGCAACAAGGTTCCGGCAAAGGTCATCGGGTAAAGCGGCATTTGCAACGCCGCGACAGCATCACCTTGCCGGTCACGATATACAAGAGTGTTTTCGTCTTTATATTTCTTACTGAAATAGAAACGAATAAACTCTTCCGTGTCGTCAAAACACAATCGCCACAAATCCATTACCTCTTGTTTCATGCCATTTTCAATTTTCGATTAATTGAGCGTACCCTTTTTCCAACAGAATCACGGGACGATAAGATAACTTTGCCTTTCGTAAGCCGACTAATCCCAAGTCTTCTT
Source organism: uncultured Butyricimonas sp. (assembly GCF_959596855.1). Taxonomy (NCBI): domain Bacteria; kingdom Pseudomonadati; phylum Bacteroidota; class Bacteroidia; order Bacteroidales; family Odoribacteraceae; genus Butyricimonas; species uncultured Butyricimonas sp. Next base: position 30,093 of record NZ_CAUFYA010000004.1, on the reverse strand, counting down.
CCCGGTTCAAGTAAATATATTTTTCCGGAATATGCAAGGCAAATTCTTGATTCAATATATTATAAGCCCCGTCGATACGGCTATCCGCTTTCTCGATATGCACGGCAAAAGTATCCTTATTCACGGGAGCGCCATAGGTAAAACCGACAATCTCGTCATCCACCCAAAGCGCACCGCCCGTCAGTTCCAACTCGTCAAAATGGCGTAACGCGGAGTTCAATGCTTTTCGCTCGTTAATCAGGCTCTGCTCTTCATCACAACCGTGTTGCTCGCACCATTTCTCCTCCAGTTCGAGGCAATGCGGAATCATGTCCGCCGTCAAGGGAGTGTAACGATAATTGTACGTCCGCTTGAACTTGTTGACATGATTCCGCTTGGGCTGGAAATTCTTACCTTTCAATTCCGCCAATTCTTTCCTTAGATATATATAGTCAAAATAATCCCGATCCAGACGGTAGTCAAATCGTCCGGGGAACTCCCGGTTGAACCACTCTTCCATTTCCGGGAACACGCCATGTATCCGCAAGACATGCCCTTCAGCCTTTGCCTGATCTTTCAACATTCCGATGATTCCTTTCACGTCCCCCGTCCCGACGGGCATCGTGTACACGATACTTTCCTCGTCCAGCGTGAAACGCACGATCAGGCAATTATCCACCACGGCATAGCAACTGTTAGTCAGGAACTGCCACGTGTACAAATTCACGAATGACAGGTTGCAATCCCGGTTCCCGCAGGCCAAAAAATACGACGTTATTAACTCTTTATCTTCAATTTTGATCGGTTTAAAATCTATCATATAATTCTATCTTTATTACAATACAAAGATACAATCTTTCATCTCATAGCACTTCTTTCATGTGTCTGAAATTAGACGTGATCGTATCCAAAATTTCCTTTGTCCGTCCGTTGATCATCAACTTGTACATGGATTGCGCAAATCCCAGCATCTGGCTCCACTCTACCTTGGGCGGCATGGCGAGAGCGTTCGGGTCGGTCATCACGTTCATCAGCACCGGGCCGTTTATTTTCATCGCTTTTTCCAGTGTCGATTGAACTTCCTCGGGATCGTTTACCGTGAATCCTTCCATGCCCATGGCTTTTGCCACGAGGGCGAAATCGGGATTCTCCATGTCTGTCTGCCAATCGGGTAACCCGGCAACTTCCATCTCCAATTTCACCATTCCCAACGAACGGTTATTGAACACGACGATTTTCACGGGCAATTTATATTGTACAATCGTGGAAAGATCTCCTAGCAACATAGACAATCCGCCGTCCCCGCACAATGCCCATACCTGTCTGTCGGGATACGCCAGCGAAGCCCCGATAGCTTGGGGAACGGCATTTGCCATGGAACCGTGGTTAAACGAACCCAACATTTTCCGTTGTCCCGTCCCGTGCAGATAGCGGGCCCCCCAAACACAAGTCATCCCGGTATCCACGGCAAAGATCGCGTCTTTCGACGCTAACTTGTCCACGACAGACATCACGTATTCCGGGTGAATCCGATCTTTCTCGCCGTGTACTTCCACGTAAGCATTCAAATTCTCCTTTACCCGTTCGTACCCTTTCAATTGTTTTTTCAAGAAATCATCGTCTTCTTTTTGCTTGATCCGAGGCAGCAAAGCCTGCAACGTTGTTCTCACGTCGCCGCAAAGTCCCATGTCTACCTTCGCCCGTCGTCCCAATCGTTCCGGTTTTATATCAATCTGAACGATCGTGTTATTCTCCGGCATAAAAGGCGCGTAGGGAAAATCCGTACCGAGCATTACGAGAACTTCCGCCTCGTGCATACTGGCATAACCGGAAGGCATACCTAATAACCCAGTCATACCGACCTCGTTCGGGTTATCGTACTGTATTTCCATTTTGCTTTTGAAAGAATAAGCCACGGGAGCGTTCAACCGATGTGACAATTCCACCACCTCGGCATGAGCATCTTTCGCTCCCATCCCGCAAAATAGAGTGATTTTCGTTTTATTGTTCAACAAGGCTGACAGCTCGTCCAATTCCTTGTCGGAAGGACGGATAGACGGTTGAGTCGGGAAAGGGTGCAAAGATGAAAAAATATCTACCGAATCTTTTGCTGTCACATCTCCCGGAATACCGACCACGGCAACACCGTGCCGGGATAACGCCGTTTGCATTGCCGCCTGCAACATACGGGGCAATTGAGCCGGTGTAGCTGCCACTTGATTATAATAACTGCAATCATCAAATAATTTTATCGTATCGGTTTCTTGAAAATACCGGGAACCGAACTCCTCGGTCGCCATTGTCGATGCCAACGCCAGCACCGGAGCCCCGGAACGATGAGCGTCATACAGACCGTTGATCAGATGCACGTGTCCCGGTCCGCTACTCCCGGCGCAACAAGCCAACTGCCCGTGAAGCTGCGCCTCGGCTCCTGCCGCGTAAGCCCCGACTTCCTCGTGTCGCACGTGTATCCATTGAATTTTACCATTACGCCGCACGGCGTCATTTATTTCATTCAAACTATCGCCTGTCACGGCATAAATACGTTTCACTCCGACTTCTACCAGTATTTCGACCAATTGTTCTGCTACTTTTTTCGCCATATCCTGTAGTTTTAATATTGTTTTCTAATCTCTACAGGTAAACGTAAAATGAGTTTGTAAAGTTATAAAGTTTGTAAAGTTTATAAAGTAGAAAACCATAAGGTCTACAAGGTCGCAGGAGTTCCCCGGAAAAATTTATCAGCAGCTTTGCTACCGTGAACAAAACACCCGCGGGGTCAACGACCTTATAAACTAATTTATTTTCGGCGCCAAGAACGCCCCTACCCGCGATATATTTGCCACACCGCGACATTCACGGATTATTACACGGATGCCGTCTGTTTCCGTATCCGGGAAGCGCAAAAGACGCTTGTACCCGATCGTGGTGCCCTCCGCGACGGGTTTCCATTCCCCGTTTACGCGGACTTCCACGGTGAAGGCTTCTACCCGCTGCCCTTTGCTGATATCTTCCTGCAACATAACAGTGTTGACCACGGCACCTTTATTTAAGGCATATTCTTTCTGCTCACCCGGTTTTGCTGTCCACGGACGAGCCCAACGAGAGGTATAATCTTTCGAGAATGTCTTTTCTATATATTCACCGAACTCTTTCAGGCGAGCCGCGTCATTCTCGTGAATCACACCCCGTTTATCCGGCGGTACATTCAATAACAAAGAAGAATTATATCCCACGGAATGGAAATAAATGTCCACCAATTCCTTCAAAGACTTTACTTTATTATCTTCATAATCATGATAGAACCAACCGGGACGGATAGACACATCGACCTCGGACGGATACCAAAAAAGCTCAGTAGCACGGGCAAGTACATGCCTGCTCCCCAGATCACGGGTATAGGAATCCAAATGCAACCGCTCGTTTCTCACGCGGGCATTCGGGAACACCTCCGGCACCAATGCCGAGGCACTCCACTCCGTATCTCTCCCCCGACCTCTTTCGTTCCCTACCCAACGGACATCGTCACCGCAAATTGCCGTGACAGCATTGGGTTGCAATTTATTGATTGTCTTCATGATCGCTTCCCAGTTATATGCTTGTTTCTTCCCGTTCGGTCCCTCGCCGTTTGCCCCGTCGAGCCATACTTCGTCCACCTTGCCATAGTCGGACAACAACTCGGTCAATTGTTGTATAAAGAACTCGTTGTATTTCACGGAATCGCCATAGCAGGAAGCATTCCGGTCCCACGGGGAAACGTACACGCCGAATTTCATCCCGTTCCGCTCACAGGCTTTCTTCACCTCTTTGACCACGTCCCCTTTTCCGTTTTTCCACGGGGAAGAAGCCACCGAATGTCGGGTTGTCTTCGTGGGCCACAAGCAAAAACCGTCATGATGTTTCGCGGTAATGATCACCAGTTTGAAGCCACCCGCTTTCAATACCCGCACCCATTGGTCCGCGTCCAGAGCCACGGGATTGAACATCGCGGGGAACTCTTTACCGTCCCCCCACTCCTGTCCCGTGAAGGTATTCATCCCGAAATGGATAAAAGCGGTCATCTCCAATTGTTGCCACGCCAATTGCTTTTTCGAGGGAATCAGCCGTGACGCCATATCCACTTTCTCTTCCAAGGTTGCCTGCCCCGGGAAACATACCTGTTTCTCGTAAAACTTCCCTTTCTGCGCCCCCGCCGGTAAAATACACGTGCATAATAACACCCCCAGTATATAGATTGATTTCACCATGATTATCAATGTTAATTAATGAATGTAAAAATAAACTTTTTTTCTCATTCAGACAACATATTCTCCCACTTTTACGTTTCATAGGGAGTAACGTAAAAATTTTACCGTATGAACACAAACAAAATAACTGAAATCCTTGGAGATCAAAGTGAATTTCTTCTAAATCACACTTGCAGGACAATTGACAAGTCATTGATTCACGCCCCGTCGCCAACCACGATCGACGATATATGGGTACCTTCCGACAGAAATACCCGCACGTTAAACAGTCTGCAATCCATTCTGGGACACGGACGTCTGGCAAACACGGGATACGTGTCCATTCTACCAGTGGATCAAGGCATCGAACATTCGGCAGGTGCATCATTTGCCCCGAACCCGCTCTACTTCGATCCCGAGAATATCATAAGACTCGCCATTGAAGGTGGCTGCAACGCGGTTGCTTCAACATACGGCGTACTCGGCTCGGTAGCCCGCAAATACGCTCACAAGATACCTTTTATCGTGAAAATCAACCACAACGAACTTCTGACTTACCCGAACCAATATGACCAAACCTTGTACGGCACGGTAGAAGAAGCTTGGAACATGGGTGCCGCCGCCGTGGGTGCCACGATATACTTCGGTTCCCCGGAAAGCAGGCGTCAGATACTGGAAATCTCGGAAGCCTTCGCTCACGCCCATGAATTAGGCATGACCACCATCCTCTGGTGTTACCTTCGAAACGAACACTTCAAGAAAGACGGCACGGATTATCACTCCGCGGCAGACCTTACCGGACAAGCCAATCATTTAGGAGCCACGATACAAGCCGACATCGTGAAACAGAAACTCCCCACGGTCAACGGTGGCTTTACCGCTTTAAAATTCGGGAAAACGGACGAACGCGTATATTCCCGCCTCACGTCTTCCCACCCGATAGACTTGTGCCGTTATCAGGTAGCGAACAGCTACATGGGACGGGTCGGTTTAATCAATTCCGGCGGAGAATCCAAAGGTGCATCCGATCTGAAAGAAGCCGTGATAACAGCCGTCATTAACAAGCGAGCCGGCGGCATGGGACTTATCAGCGGTAGAAAGGCTTTCCAGAAACCGATGAAAGAGGGCGTAGAATTATTGAACGCCATTCAAGATGTGTATCTGGACAAAACGATTACTTTGGCATAGAAAAACTAAAAGATAAAATCCCTTTCATCCATCCGGACAAGTATTTTTTATTCTATCTTTGTGAGGAAGACTAAACCCCGTTCGACATGGATGAAAGTGTACTCAACAAGCTCAAAATCCTCGCTGAATCAGCGAAGTACGATGTATCATGTGCATCCAGCGGAACTTCCCGTTCTCACAAAAAAGGACAAATCGGAAGTGCCGAGGGATGGGGTATATGCCATAGTTTCGCGGAAGACGGACGCTGTATTTCGTTGCTCAAAATCATGCTCACGAATAACTGCATATACGATTGTGCTTACTGTATAAACCGCAGGAGTAATGATTTGCCGCGGGCTACTTTTTCCGTGACGGAGTTGGTCAACTTGACGATAGAGTTTTATCGACGGAATTATATCGAGGGACTATTTCTCAGTTCCGGAGTCGTTCGTAACCCGGACTATACCATGGAACGATTGGTTCGGGTGGTGAAAGACCTCCGGCAAGTGTACAAATTCAACGGGTACATCCACATGAAAAGTATCCCCGGTGCCAGTCAGGAACTGGTGAACGAGGCGGGGTTGTACGCCGACCGGATGAGCGTGAATATCGAGATTCCAAACGAGCAGAGCCTGCAACTTCTCGCCCCGGAAAAAGACTTCCAGAGCGTATTCACTCCCATGCGCTTTATTCAGCAAGGGATGTTGCAAAGTGCAGAGGACAGAAAGAAGTACCGACATGCACCCCGTTTTGTTCCGGCAGGACAGAGCACGCAAATGATCATCGGCGCCACACCCGACAAGGATAAAGATATACTCGGGCTTACTTCCGCCCTGTACAAGCGCCCCAGCATGAAACGGGTTTATTATTCGGGATTCGTGCCCGTCAACGCGTACGATCATCGGTTACCGGCTCTGAAACAGCCGCCCCTTGTTCGGGAAAACCGATTGTATCAGGCCGATTGGCTGCTTCGTTTCTACCATTTCAAGGTGGAAGAAATCGTGGATGATTCCTATCCCGATCTTGACTTGGAGATTGATCCCAAACTGGCATGGGCGTTACGTCATCCCGAAGCCTTTCCAGTGGACGTCAACCGGGCGGACTACGAGATGCTGCTCCGGGTCCCGGGGCTTGGCGTGAAGTCTGCTAAAATGATTGTCACGGCACGCCGTTATTCCCGTTTAGGGATGGCTCAACTCAAGCAGATAGGCGTCGTGTTGAAAAAAGCACAATATTTCATCACCTGCCACGAATTGCCAACCAAAACCGTCAATGAATTAAAACCGGAGAATGTTAGACGTATCCTAACCCAAAGGGCAACCCGGAAAATCGACGACGGGCAACTGATTATTCCATTCGACTTTGTCAATTGAAATCTTATTAATTTATGATTTATGGTTTACGATTAAAAAAACTTGGCAGATGGAAAAGGAAGAAGCGTTAGCTTGTGTGGCTGGAATCTTAAATCAAAAATCACTAAATCTAAAATTGACACATGGTTATTTTCATCTACGATAAGACATTTGAAGGGTTGCTGACCACGGTTTTTGACGCGTATAGTTACAAAAAGTATCCGGATGTCTTGCTCGGGGAAGGTGAAACGCTACCGCTATTTTATGACAAAAGTTTCACGGTAACGACGGACACGGAAAGGAGTGAACGGGTATGGAAAGGACTGCAAAAGAAATTGTCCGCTCCTGCCCTCTCCCAACTCACAACGTGCTGGTTATCGGAACTGCCGGGGATTGATCTTTTGTTGTTCCGCTATATACGCAAGGCGATAGACGCACCGCGCTCCATTGAACTTAACTTCGGCGATCCGGATGTATTGGAACTGTCCAAAGTATTCAAGCAAGTGAAAAACGAACGCCTCCGGGTTATCCAGTTCCTACGTTTCCAAAAAGCCGCGGACGGCACGTACTTCGCCGCCTTGAAACCCTTGTATAATGTTCTTTCGTTGGTTATCCCTTACTTGCAAGACCGTTTTGCCGACCAGCAATGGTTACTCTATGACCTAAAACGAGAGTACGGTTACTACTATGATCTAACCACGGTCACGGAAGTACATTTCGAACAGAAAGAGGGACATCTTCTCACCGGGTTCCTCGACGAGAGCATCATGGACCAAGACGAAAAGCTCTTTCAGCAACTTTGGCAAACCTACTTTAAAACGATCGCTATCAAAGAGCGCCTCAATCCGAAACTACACCGTCAGAATCTCCCCGCCCGCTTTTGGAAATACTTGACTGAAAAAAGAAAATAAGCGTCCAACACCTTAAACACCCAAAACGCGAATGGCAAGGGAACCATTCCAAGCCTTTTCCAGAAGTACTGTCGTTCATGAACCGTTGTTCAACCGTTCTTGAACCGTTTCCAAACGTCTATAAAACGACAGGACAACAAAATATGCTGGAAGTTTGTCAAGTTGTCGGTCGAATATCATCCCAATCCGCACCCCCATTCGCTCCTATCAACCAGTTAAACGCGTAATGACGTTCCATCACTATTCCCCCGTCCAATGAAGCAGGCATTTCTTTCCCATTGATACGGGCATCCACGCATGCCCAATCATAACGCAATGTCAAGTCAGCCTCATCCAGAATCTCCTCTTTACCCCGTGTTTCGCCTAACCCTAAAATAGTCCCTTTCTCTTGGTTATCAAAGAAAAACCGGGCTATAAACGGGACATCACAAATCTCCGAGGGATAGGACAACTCCGCACTCCCTAATGCCCACAATAGCACGGCACAACACTCGTACCGCCACAGGAATTGAATACAGTCATGCTGTTCCGGTGAAGGATTTTCAAGATAAGTTTTCTCCAAGGGAGTCAGTTCGTCCATAATATGATAACTTTCATCTATTTTCTGCACGAAACTCAATCCTTCCTCTCGATCGGGATTCTCGGACAACATTACCTCCGAATACAATGCCACGACAAACAACGCTGTCGCCCTACGGGCTATTTCTTCCGGGGTACGAATAACTGCTTCACTGTCCAATACCTCGCAAGGCAAATGCTCTATATAAGGTACACCTTCCTCTTCCAGACGGACGATGGAACGCTCTCTACGATATTGATCCACATCCGCGGGTGCCGAACGTCCGACTTCCAACAAATCGGAATTTGCCACCGGACGAAAAGTCTCGTACTCGCTCTTGCCCCGTGCCGAAAAAAGCAATTTACCCTTACTGTCATACAGGCTCATGCTTGGGTAAAGCACGAAACCGTTTATATCTGCCGCAACATCAAAAATAGTATTCACGATATAATTCGTCCGCTCCCGATTATCATCAACCTCGAACTCTATACCCACGACACAATTGAAACAATTGATCTGACGAAGTACTTCTTCCTTGATAGCGGTCAATTCGGTTTCCGCCTGCGCAAAAAAATTCGCCATCCCGTTCGTGTGTTCTGCCACCCGCTCCGCCTCGTCCTTGGTCTGCATCATAGAACAACGAATCACCGAATCGTCCTGCAACACGAACATCCAGCGATTATTGTCAGGCGAGAATATTTTAGTTACCTCACGGAACCGCTTTTCCATAGATTGTGCCACCCGGTCGAAATCACCGATTACCGTGTAAAGAGTCAAATTTGCTTTCTCCATAAAATCGTTTTATAATTCATACAAATATAGAAACTCCTTTCGAGAAAGCAATATTCTCTATTTTCCGGGGCAAACGCGTCAAAACGCTTTTTGCCCCGCCCAGTTCATAAAGTTGAGCTTTCAGCTCATAAAGTTTATAGACTTTATAAACTTTTGACTAAAAGGGCAAAAAGCGTTTTGACACATTTGCCCTGCCTATTTTTCCAAAGAAAAAGAATAAGGGAAATCCGTATCACCGGTTCCTCTCGACTTATTCGGGCCTTCACTCATACGGAACTCTATCCGTCCGCCACCATGCAAGTCTTTATGTGTGACGTAATTCTTCGTGTAAACTCGTTTATTCAATTTCATCCGGTCGATATAGCGATGCGTATCGTCTGTCCCCGGGGCAACAATCTCCATCTTTTTCCCGTTCTCGAAATGAATCGTTGCTTTCGGGAAAAGCGGTGTACCCAACACGTATTGCTCCGAACCCGGACAGACGGGATAAAAACCAAGCGCCGAGAACACGTACCATGCCGATGTCTGCCCGTTATCCTCGTCCCCGCAATAACCGTCCGGTCCGGGCGTGTACATCCGGTTCATCACTTCCCGCAGCCAGTACTGCGCTTTCCAAGGTTGTCCGGCATAATTATACAAGTATATCATGTGCTGTATAGGTTGATTTCCATGAGCGTAATTCCCCATGTTCATGACGGTCATTTCCCGGATTTCATGAATCACTCCCCCGTAATAACTCTCGTCAAACAGGGGCGGCACGGCAAAAACAGAGTCCAGCATCTGCACGAAAGACTCTTTTCCTCCCATTAAATCAATCAACCCTTGAGGGTCGTGGAATACCGACCACGTGTAATGCCAACTATTCCCCTCCGTGAAAGCGTCACCCCATTTCAGGGGAGAGAAGGGCGTCATAAAAGTGCCATCCTGATTCTTTCCCCGCATTAACTTGGTTTCGGGGTCGAATAAATGTTTATAATTCATCGCCCGTCGGGCAAATCGCTCCACTTCCTCTGCCGGACGCTCTAACTTTTTTGCTAATTGATAAATACACCAATCATCATAAGCATATTCCAATGTACGCGCAGCACTCTCGTTTATCCCCACGTCGTAAGGCACGTATCCCAATGTATTATAATACTCGTGTCCCAAACGTCCCGTGGAAGAGGCTTTCGGGTGCACGTGTTCCGTGCCGTGTATCAGCCCCTCGTACAGCGTTTCCACGTCGGCCACCCGCACGCCTTTCAAATAAGCATCCACGAGCACAGAAGCCGAATTATTCCCGACCATACATCCCCGGTGTCCCGGGCTTGCCCATTCCGGGAAAAAGCCGCTTTCCTTGTAAGTATTAATTAATCCCTCCTGTATTTCCTTGTTCCGGGAAGGATAAACCAGATTTAACAAGGGAAACAGACAACGGAATGTATCCCAGAATCCCGTATCCGTGTATAAATATCCCGGCAACACCTCTCCATTATATGGACTGTAATGCACCGTGTTTCCCTCCGCATCTATTTCATAAAACTTACGGGGAAAAAGTACCGAACGGTAGAGGCAAGAATAAAACACCCGGTATTGGTCCAACGAACCTCCTTCTACCTGAATAGCTCCTAACACTTTATTCCATGCCGCTTTACCCCGCCCGACCAAGGTTTCGAAATCGTCGTTTCCCAACTCTTTCAAGTTTAATTCAGCCTGTTCCGGGCTTATAAATGAAGATGCCACGCGGGCGTGAACCTTCTCCCCTTTTTTTGTCCGGAAGCCAATCACGCTTCCCACGTGATGGGATTGCTGTACTGAATCGTCACTCAGTTTCCCGTCGACAAACGTGTGTTTATACTCGAATGGTTTATCAAATTCTATCACGAAGTAATTCTTGAAATTCTCCGACACACCGCCACTATTCCGAGTAGTGTATCCCACGATCTTGTTATCTCCCTCGATACAGACAAATGAACCTCGGTCAAAAGCATCAACAACAATATACGAATGTTCGTTCTCCGGAAAAGTAAAGCGGAAAAGAGCCGCCCGCTCTGTCGTCGTGAACTCCGTCACCACATCGTGCTCCGCAAGATAAACCTTGTAATAATAAGGTTTCGCCACTTCCCCCTTATGCGAGAACCAACTGGCACGCCGCTCCTGCTCGAACTCCGGTTTCCCGACCACGGGCATCAGCGAGAATTGACCGTAATCATTAATCCATGGACTCGGCTGATGCGTCTGTTTGAATCCCCGTATCTTGTTTGCCGTGTAGACATAAGCCCAACCGTCGCCCATTTTCCCCGTCTGGGGCATCCAGAAATTCATTCCCCACGGACGGGCAATCGCCGGGTAAGTGTTCCCTGCCGACAACTCGAACGTGGACTGTGTACCCATAAGCGGATTCACGTACTCCACGGGCTCAAAAACAGTTTGAGCTCGCGCAGGAATACCCACGCCGAGCCACAAACAAACTAAAACACAAACATAATATCTCATAAACACAACGTATTATATTACACCTCTCCAGTTTCTTGTACGCCTCTACTTATCTCCCATCGCGATCATGTATTCTTCCCAAAGCCGGTCTATGTCATATCCCTCCCCGAGAGCATATTGAATCGCACCTTGAAAAGACCAAGGAATGACGTGCAAAGTACTGCGGTTAAATTTACGCAAAAAATCCGAATCTTTCGTCTGCGTCAACCAAGCCAAAAAGAAACCTGTTGTACGATACCCGTCCATGTAATGTCCTCCCTTGGGGCGGTCGTCCAAAGTGAAACCACCATTCACGTAACGCACGGCATCCGCCATCCCCTCGATGAAAGCCCAAAAAGTCTTGTTTGTCCCGTAAGTTCCTATCCCTTGCGGTTCCAATTGAAACCCGTGTGTCAATTCATGCCAGAGTACTCCCCGGTTTTCCCGCACCAACGCATCCATGTTTCCCTTATAACTTTTCTCCACCCAATCCGTGCTGTAAGTAATCGTGATCGAGGGCGGATTACCGCTTTTCGCCGATATTCCATCATAAGACTTTAATATATAAGTAATCCATCTCACTCCCGGAATACTATCCGCGGGTGAAAAATAGAGTGTATTCAATACTTGTCGGGCGCATTCCTGTATAAATTGTTCGGGATGGGGAACGATGCGGGCGTATAATTCAGCCCCTTCCGTTTCCGGCGACAAATTCCGGAACTCCACTTGTCCCACGTCATAGGCAGACCAATCCACAACTTCTCCCACTTTCGGGCTATTCTTTTTGCATCCGCAGGAACTTGCCATTCCCAAGATACACCAACATATGATTATCTTTATATTCATCGTGTCAAGGAATAAGGTTTATTATCTTCCGTGTAAATCCTATTTCGGTTGGGACGATTACTCATCTCAAACTCCAACACCCCTCCCGCCATAATATCCCGTTGGGTTATATAAGCCTTATCATACGGTTTCCCGTTCAACCGGACAGCTTTCACGTATCGGTTTTTGTCATCCACTTTCGGCGCACGCACCTCAAACGTGTTGCCATTCTCCAAACGTATTTTCATGTAGGGCAGGTAAGGTGCACCCAACACGTATTGATCCGTCCCGGGACAGACAGGATAAAATCCTAAAGCCGAGAAGATATACCAAGCAGACATCTGCCCGCAATCGTCGTTACCGCATAACCCGTCGATTTTATTCCTGTACATACGGTTCATCACTTCCCGCACCCGGAACTGCGTCTTCCAAGGTTGAGAAGTCCAAGCGTACAAATACAACACGTGATGGCTGGGTTCATTCCCGTGCACGTAATTCCCCATTAACCCCTCTTCCGTGATGTCCTCCGTATCGGCATAATATTTTTCCGGAAGATGCATCGTGAACAAGCTATCCAACCGTTCGGCAAAACGCTTTTCCCCTCCCGTCAAACGGATCAACCCGTTTACATCGTGCGGCACGTGCAACGAGTAATTCCACGAATTACCCTCGATAAATCCTTCGCCATGCGTGCCCAACGGATCGAACGGCTCTTTCCAGCTCCCGTCGGATAAGCGGGGACGTGCAAATCCCAAACGTTCGTCAAACAGATTACGGTAATTCATCGCCCGGCTTTCGTATTCGTGAGCCATATTCTCGTTCCCCGCCGCCTTCGCAGTCCAATATATCGCCCAATCGTCATACGCGTTCTCCAGCGTGATTGAAGCACCATTCCCGTCTTTATCCACGGGCACGTACCCCTTTTCCACGTATTCACGGGTATGCTGGTAATACGGAATATTCGAACTGTTCTTCATCGCCTCCAATACCAACGCCGTATCCAGCTCGATACCTTTCGCCACGGCATCCGCCACGACGGCAACCCCGTGATAAGCGATCATACACCAGTTCTCGTTACCCATATGCGACCACACGGGCAAAGCCTTGTGTACACTCTGCCGGTAATGCTCCAACATGGACATCACCATATCCCGGTTCCGCTCCCGGTTGCTCACATTAAACAACGGGTGCAAAGCCCGATAGGTATCCCACAAAGAAAAAACGGTATAATTGGTAAAACCTTCCGCCTGATGAATCATGTGATCCACACCCCGGTACTGTCCATCCACGTCCATGTAAACAGACGGATTTATCATCGTGTGGTACAACGAGGTATATAACATACACAACTCGTCATGACTTCCTCGAGCCTCAATCACCGAAAGCTCCTTGTTCCATTTCTCTCCGGCACGTGCCGCCAACGTTTCAAAGTCAACACCTGCCGCTTCCGCCTGTAAGTTTTTCAACGCACCTTCCGTACTCACGCACGAAAGAGCCAACTTAACCTCCAGTTCCGGGCTATCGTGTAAGTCGAAATCAAAATATGCCACAATGCCCCTACCGCCCATTTCCGGGAAATTGTGTTTCTCATCAAACCGACGCCAAAAACCTTTATAGTCCACCTCCTCGAAATTCTCGTGCCCGTAATTCCGTATCGGTTTGGAGAACGTTATCGCGAAATAAGTGTAATTCGTCCGAGCCCATCCCCTCGTGATCCGGTATCCTGTTAATAAGGTATCATTTTCCACCCGGAGATTCGCCCACAATACCTTCCCGTCATAATTATATATTCCGTGCAACAAATCCACTATCACATGACCTTCTTCCACTCCTGACGGATAAGTATATTTGTGAATCCCCACCCGTTCCGTCGCTGTCAACTGCACTTTCACGTCATAATCCTGCAACATCACCTCGTAATAGCCGGGTAAGGCTTTTTCCTGATCGTGCGAAAACCGGGAACGATACCCCTCTTCCGGCTGTTCCGCCGTACCGGGAATTAATTTCAATTCCCCGACTGTCGGCATCAAAAGCACATCACCTAAATCCGAATGTCCCGTCCCGCTCAAATGTGTGTGACTGAACCCGACAATCGTCGGATCATCATACTGGTATCCGGCACAATATCGATAAGTATCTTTCCGGTAAACACCATCAATATTATGCGGCACGTTCTCCGTGTCGGGACTTAACTGTACCGCACCATACGGAACACAAGCCCCCGGGAAAGTATGTCCCATACTTTTCGTCCCGATAAAAGGATTCACGTAATCCACCGGACTTTTCTTTTCTTCTTCATTTACCAGCATCGTTCCCAGACACAATAAAAGTACGTTCAATTTCATCTCATCAGCATTAATTAAAATTTCCTGTTACTCGACTACTTTAAAAAGACACTCGAATACCCCAAAAGGGTGAAAAAAAGTTGCAATATTTCTGACATATTGCAACTCTCTTTTTAAACAACTTTCTCTAACGAATACCTTCTACATCCAAAGCCTGTCTGATTTTATAATGTAAATACTCGTAATAGTCCTTCATTTCTCCCGTGCTTGTTTTCATGGCATTATTCACCATACCATCGATTTTCAGCAACATTTGGTAAAAGACATGAGAACGTGACAATGTATTTACCTTAATCCCCTCTTGCGCATAGAATCCACTAATATTTTCTACCTGCATCCGCTCCATCTTTTCACAAAGAATAGGGTCATAAAGTTGTCTGCCACTGCTTATTCCCTGTGCCAACGCTTTCGTGTGTGCATCCAGTTTCGCAGCATCTTCCGTTACCGTCGAAGAAGCAATCACAGCAGCCAAGAAAGCCATCTGGAAATCCCTTTCCAACGGATCCAATTTTCTACGTTTTATGGTACCCTCCCACACCATCCGGTACAATTCATCCATGTACTCGTCCGCGGTATATCCCCCGCTTGCCTTACGGGAACTCATAATAACCATATACCAACGGGAAAATAACAATCCAAAAATATCCATCCGTTTTTGTTGCACGGCGGAAGAGCTCACCCGCAGGTCATGTCTTAATTCTTGATTATCCAACCATTCCAAATCTTTAGCCTGTGCCAACAAGAAATTAATGGCTTCCCGTTGTTTGGCTTTAGGAACAACCGCATAATGCTGTACATTCTCATCGCTATTACCTTCATTGATATACATACCGCCGATATAGGATGCAATCCGGTTCAACCCGTCCATATACCGTCCTTGCATAAAACCATATAACTTATTCTGGAGTTCCAGTGTTTTATCCTCTTCGGCAAACCATTCGCGACAATGAGCCATCGACTTTTTCAGATTCTTTATCAGATATTCCCCCGCTTTAACATGATCGTTCCCCAAATCCTCACTCAATATTCGGGGATCGTAAACATTCGAGGTAAAAGGGGTATGCCCGTATGTTTTAGCTATATCCAGACGGGATTCTTTAATCCAACGATCCAAAGTATCACGTTCCTCGTCCGCATTCTTCACCCCTCGAATCGGTTTATACAGCCATTCTATGGCGTAATAATCGTATTCCCCCAGCTTCTCTTGTACCAGCATCACGCCATTTTTCACGTCTTCTTCCTGAGCGACATAATTATACGGCACCATATCCATTATCGAGGATGACAACCCGTGTTCCCTCGTGAAAGTCGCGGAACGCAACGAATCAACCGGATAAACAGAAGATGCCCGCAAATTGGATCTCAATCCCAAACACGAACCGATCTCCCGAATCATCTGACTCTTTATCAATTGTCCCATCACCTCCTCTGACAAAACAGCTTTACGTGCTTCCGGATCTGCCGCCATCGTGTATAGAAGCCTGTCCCGATGCAGTATGAACAAAAAATGATGATGTAAATACAACGATGCGTTAAGAATCTCCCCGCTCCGGTTATCCACCAGCATAGATTGTTGGGGACGATACATATTCGGAGAGGTCGGAGAATAACGAATCACAGAATGCTGAATATTCCCCGCGTCAAAATCCGAAGTTCCGGGAAAAGGAACAGCACGCAGTACATTTTTAAACCCGATACGTTCGAAAGCCTTATTCCACTCTTCAATACCCGCACGAACATATTTCGTCCAACTTTCCGGCATCAACGTATCCAAGTAAAAAACGATCGGCTTTTTCGGTTCCACGACCTGCCCGGCCCAATAAGCGACCTCGTCACTCGGCTCCACTCGCCAACGTCTGGCTAGATGCTTCTTTGTCAATATTGATTTTTCTTTCCCGATTTCGGGAATTGTCACGAAACTTACCCCAATCCTAGAATCAGCATAACGAGGTGTCATTTTATCTTCAGGCAAAACCACCAACATTTTATTAAATGTTACGGAAACTTTTATATTCTGTCTTGTTACAGAGCCTACCACGATATGATCCACATCATACCCCGATTCACAAACCACGGTAACGCTCTGTCCATCCGCCTTGACCTCTTGAAACAAATTCCGGTTCGGTTTATACTTTTGATTCCGCCCGACGAATCCCCATACAGAATTGGCAGCCTGAGAGGAAAACGGATTCGTGAACGCCGTATGCTCCAAGAAAAAAGATGTCATATTCAACACCACGGCACGATTGTCCGGCGTGTAAGCCTCTATTTTAAACGTAGCGTACACCCCCGGCATAAAAGATTTCTCTAAAGCACTCTCCATGTTAGCATCTCCACTACCGTTACCGACAGGAGCACCTTGCCGCAAACGAGCCTGCACGTAATTTCCCTCTTTCGTGAACACGAACACTTGAGGAGTCCCGGCAAATTGCCCGACAACCCCCTCTCCGTTATCACTCGTGTTCTCTATCGACGAAGCAAATAACATATCCTTGCCCAACAAATCCAAGGGAAACTCCACGTATACATTTCCCCCCGCGTAATGAATCGTCATTACACCCTTTGCCGTCTTTACACTCTTACCATCAAAGAGTTTCTGATAAGCCGAATTTTTATTCTTACCCGTATCCTTCTTCTCCCGCACCATCCCACTGCCCTCGAACGGACACAGAACTATCGAAAGAAGAAACACTATATATATGATATTTTTCATGACAACTAGTTTACTGTTAATAATCACCCATCTCAGTTATTCTTAAAAACCTTCTCCAATTTATAAACCAACAACTGATAATGCAATCGAGTATCTTCTGTTGCCGTATTCATCCGGCTTTTCAATAAAGCCAAGGTCTTTTTCAACATCAAGAAACAATCCGTCCCGATAGAAACATTCGGTCTGTTCAAGTTCGTCGTTCTACCGAAACCGCTAATTTCCTCCGGAGCGAAACAACATCCCCTACGCGCG
Organism: uncultured Butyricimonas sp.; assembly: GCF_959596855.1. Classification (NCBI taxonomy): domain Bacteria; kingdom Pseudomonadati; phylum Bacteroidota; class Bacteroidia; order Bacteroidales; family Odoribacteraceae; genus Butyricimonas; species uncultured Butyricimonas sp. Next base: position 12,518 of record NZ_CAUFYA010000004.1, on the reverse strand, counting down.
AACATACCCAGATATTCGTCAGGCAACTCGCCATAAATATTCCGGCTATTCTCTTGCACGTAATCCATAACCTCAATCATCCCGTCACGGGAGAACGCGAAAGGCGAGCCGCCCATTCCTTTCACTTCCACGCCGGAAGCAGACACCAAGAACGATAAATACTTGATTTGTAATCGTTTTTCAATCTCAGACAGAGAATTTCTCTTCTTGGTAGGAGCCATGATAAATTCATATAAATCATTCATATACTCCCGAGTAGAATAAGCCTCCTCTTTCGACTGTTCCATGCACACGGCTAACGCATTCAACCGGGACAATAGTCCCCTGAAAATAGCATTTTCCATATCTCCCGAAATATCGCTCATCAACGGCAGACCATCCTTGAAATCCTTCGCATCAATCCAAGCCATCTCTTTCAACTGATCCAACAAAAACACCAAAGCCTCCTTTTGTCTGGCTTTAGGAACTAAAGCATAAGCAGGTATCGGATCCCCGGCATATTTTTCATTCAAGTAAATACCGCCGATATTAAAAATAACATTATTCAAATACCTGAAATACTGCATTACAATCTCGTTATAAATCTGTTGGCGAAACGCATAATCTTTATCTTCTGCCCCTACCCATTCATTCAGGTTTGCCAAAATATATTTCAAATTCTTTATCCCATACGCAGATGATTTCATCGGATCATCTCCCAAGTCTTCCTCGAAAGAACTCGGATCCCAACGAGAATTTATCTGCTGTCTTCCATAGCGATATACAGGATCGCCCGCTTTCTCGCCAATCCAACGATCCAGAACAGGCACTTCCTCGTCCGTGGTCTTCTCGTCCAACAAAGGCGTGTACAACCATTTTATCGTGAAATAATCATACAAACCCAAATGAGGCGGCGTCAACTTCACACCCCTCTCCTTATCTCCCGGTTGTGCCACGTAATTGTTCCGGGCATAATCCATGATTGAATGAGTTGTCCCGTATTTTTGCGTGTAAGAAGGCGAACGCAAAGAATCTGTGGGGATTGCGGCAGAAGCACTCATGTTATGCATAAAACCCAGACAATGACCTACCTCGTGCGCAATAGCGTAACGGATGCTCTCACCCAATAATTCTTCCGGCAACTGCATCCGCCGCACGTCAGCATCCGCCTGAGCCGTCTGCACGAATCGCCAATTTTGAATCAATTGAGCTATATTGTGATAAAAATAAACCGAAGCATTGATAATCTCTCCCGTCCGGGGATCTGTCCACGAGGGTCCCATGGCGTTAGGTGTCCACGAGGGAGAATAGCGTACACAAGAATATTTCAGATTTTCCGGATCAAATTCCGGATCATTCTCCGGGAAATCCTTGGCTATAATCGCATTTTTCAAACCGATCTTTTCGAAGGCTTTCTGCCATTCTTCTACCCCTTGCTTGATGTATTTCTTCCAACTCTCCGGGAATGCGTTATCCACGTAAAACACAATCGATTTCTTCACATCCGTCAATTGTCCGGCACGATAAGCCGCCTCATCCACAGGTTCAAGTCGCCAACGATTAGCATAATAACGAAAATCGACACCACTCTTTTTTGAATTAAATTCATATTTTGCCTGATAGAATATAGCAATACGGGGATCCGCCATACGGGGACGCATCGGTTCTTCCGGCAACAAAATAAAACTACGTGTCATCACCGCGGTAAAAGGCACTTTCTGAAACAATACCCGCTCTTGATTCCGCACGGTAACCAAATAACTCAAAGAAGAGCGTATGCTAAAATTATCCTCGAAAGCCTTAATTTCCCCGATAAATGAATTTTTCTTCACAAACTCCTTGTCCACGCGACGCCTGCCACTATTGATCGGTGCGAACTGGGAAAAGGGAGATAATCCCTCGTTATCACTCAATAAAAAATCGGTCAAATCCAGCACAACTGCCGTACTGTCTTCCGAGTACACCTTCACCGGAAGATTCAAAATAATAGCCGGCTTAAAACTCTCTTCCAAACGTTTCCTTATACCCTCCTCCGTGGTATAATATATCGCACTCACCTCCCGCAAGCTAATTATCGAGTCTTGGCGGGTAAACACCACGTGCAGCGGTTCTTTAGGTTTCTCTCCCACGCTCCCGAAATCATTATTCGTGATTTCGCTAATCGTCGAACCAAGCAACATCTCTTTCCCCAACAAATTCAACGGTAACTCGAAATAGATCTTCCCGTCCATTTTGTGCAACGTGATTAAACCTCGCTTTGTTTCGCACGACTTTCCCTTAAAAAAGCGTTGGTAAGCACTTTCCGTTTTTACCTCTTTAGTCGCTTGTTTCTTCTTCCGCCCTTTACCCTCTGCCGACACAACACTCAAAGAAAGAAATATAAATACAAATACAATTGATTTCAATATCATAACTTCAATATTTAAACATCCCAATTAATTTTTGATTCTCCCGTTTGTACCACAATTCCATTTATATTCCAAATCTCTTTCTATACAACAATCCCTTCCGATATAGAAATGCTATTCAGATAAAAAGTATAAATAACTGTGTTACAACAGCGGAGTAGTTTTATAAAATCGGTTTACCCGATTTTAGAAAAATATACGGCAATTACATATACCGCCCTGATAATTTATACTTGTAAATAACATAGGCAATCCGACCGAAACCGCCCTGTTCATACAGCACGACAGGCTCACCCGCTTTCAATACCGAATCTTCAACGTTAAACAGGATGAACGTCCCGTCTTCCAGTCCTACCCCCAGCTCCTTATTCCCTTCGGCAGGGTGCATCGCCATAATGGCACGTCCGTTCAAAGAGGTATAATGATATGATTTCCCGGTACTCAGATCGTAATAATACAACTCGTCATTATTCACTCCCCCGGAGAAAAAAATGTAGGTACGATTTCTCAATATCCTGAAAATACTTCTATCCGTCACGTATCCATCCGTCTTGCCGGAGAACGTCTGACATTTATCCAACGCATCCAACGTAATTACCCCCAACGCGTTGGCTGCAATCCCGAATGTTTCCACTTTCCAATCGTCCCCGTCCCGTAAAATCAAGGCATACTTCGTACTTCCTTGCATGGTGCCACCGTAAGCCGCACCATATACCAACTCATAATCACCCAAATTATTCACCGGAATAAAACCGGCAGGATAAGTCCCCGTGTACTGCAACTCCCTGTACTCTTCTGCCGTCGTGTAATAGGCACTTCTCACGTGAATCAGCCGACCGTTCAACTCGTCATACAAAAGAAAATGCTTGAGATACTGGTGTGCCGTTTCAATAATCTGACCGATTTTATACCCTTTATTAATATATACAGGAACATTATTGTAAGCCGCAGAGTGATACCCCATACTCTTCGGGTCGTTGAAGAAACGGGTATAAATTTTCCCATCCTCACTCAACACGATATTCATGTAGAACGGGTAAAACGCGGATACCAATTTAAAATTCTCCGGGGGATTTCCTCCCACGAACTCCTCACGGGTCAATACCTCTTTCTCGTTCGTGTTACCGTTCAATTCCACGGGTCCCTGCCCGCCATTCTGAATAACCAGCAACTCCGACCATTTACAATAATTAGTCGCGTTCCAAAAGAAATGCTGAACCAATTTCACCGGTTCCGAACCCATATCCTCCCCGTTTGCCTCCCGGTACAAATCATAATAAGCATGATACTCTTCATCTTGGGAAACACCAGGTAAATTTATATGCCCCAGTTTTGATACCCCGCCTTCTTCATACAGGATAGAGAACCCCGATTGATACACCGTCGCCGCAACAACGGACATCGTGCCACTATACACTTTCCCATTACGGTTATCCTTCAAGGCTAACCGACAGGCATACGTTTTTGCCTGCTCCGGGGTAAATTCCAAAACCCGCTCCGTGGAAACGACCTCATAATCAACCCGCCACTCGTACGAAAAATCCGTGGAGTCACCTTCACCAAACCGGATTTTAGGCTCAACCTTCACTTCATCATGCACAAAACAATTCACCGTGTAAGTTTCAAACGAAACCTTCGCATCTCGTATCGCCTCGTATTTATAATTACCTTCGTCTTTGACACAGGAAAACAATCCTACCATCATCAACAAAGACAGATATATTACATTTTTCATTTTCATATTCTATCGATTTATTATCCAATTACTGTTACCGTCATGGCTTTACCATCTACATCCAACACGACTTCATCCTTGTCTTCCATCTCACGCAAATAATACTTTAACTGTAACGCGTAAGCCCTTCTCGTTGAAGCATCCAGATTAGTCCAATCTCCCTCTCCGGTCACCTTAATCAACAATTGATACTTCGGAATCGAATAAGTACCGAGAAAAGACTTATCTACATCCCCATCCCACCATTCCGGTATCGACACCTCACTACTCAAATTAATAATCTTGTATTGATAACTGTATTCCCCCGCTAAAACATCCGCCCCGTTCCCCCGGATAGCCAACACGATTCGCACGCGAGCATCCCCGGGGTTATTCAATACCAACGAAATCGTGTCTTTCACGTGTTCCTTACGAAAAACATAATACTCCGGAAGTACGATATGTTCATCCGTTGCCGTGGACAAGTCTTTATCCAGCTCGACAACAAACGACCGGTCTTCCAAGAACAGATTTCCCAGCATTTCCACTTCTACCGGAATCTCAATCTGCTCCGCGTTCCCGTAAAAGAAAAACGAAATATCCATCGAATCCCGGTAAGTATCCGAAAACTGGATATAATTCACGGTATCATACATCGGAATATTCTCCTTTGAACACGCTCCCAACAGGAATACACTTAAAATAAATACATATATCTTTTTCATAACTCGTCTTTTAAAATCTAAAACACCTTTTCATCGTCCGGCAAAGGCAACACGAACGAATTTCCCAACGTGACAGATTCACTTCCGCTCAACACCGGATGGTTCAAACGTTTAAACATAAAAAAAGTCTGTCCTTCAGCGAGATACTCTTTCATTCCTTCCCAGATTAACTCCTCCTTGAAAGTGCTGGCGGACACGCTTTCCGGGATATTACGCTTACACCCACGTCCTCCCCGCACCTCCTCCAGATACTTCACGGCAGCAGCATTACCGGCAGCAGAACCATACGTTGTTTCTGCAAGGATATAGCATATTTCACTAAATCTCAACGCCGGAATCAAAGCATATTGCACTCTCACAAAGTTTTCCGATGCCCCCAAATCCAACCACTTCTGTGAACGATTCGCGTCAATAGTCCAATCGACAAGGTATTGGCGATAATCATCCCCATCGCCCCTGTCCCCGAACAGACTGCCGGCATTCTTCAACAACATCTTGGGCTTACCGGTCGCCTCCGTAAAATCCTCCACATCTTCCGTCAATTTTTTATTATAAAATGCAAACAGAATATCATTGTACGCTTTCACGTATTTATTCACGCCGGAAACATTCAAATCCGACGATGAAGTAAAATAAATATCCCACGAATCCTCCTTAGCTTCTACTAACTCATACACGTGCAACGCATACCGGTTAGCCTCTTCATTCTCACCCGCGTACAAGCACAAACGCGCTAATGTCCCGCACACGGCCAAATAATTCATTCGGGTTCCCCGGAAACTGAAAAAACGGTTTCCGGAATCCTCCGCGACAAAACGATTGGCATACGCCATCTCATCGTCCAAAGTATCATTCTGCACCACAAGATCCTTTGCCTTCAACAAATCCTCCTTGGCAAGGCGAAGTACCTCTGAAGTCGGCAAAGCGGATTCATAATGCGTCGGGTAAACCGTCACGTAAGGAATATACGCCCCGTTGTCACCGGTCGCCGGAGCCGGGGCAAACATACGCAACAAATCCAAGTGCAGGTATCCCCTCAACGCCAAGGCTTCGCCATATATCAAATTTCGTTCGCGTTCACCCAAAGGAAAGAAAGAGGCATCCTTAGCTTCTATCTCCGCAATTAATTTATTGCAATTCGCGATAGCATTATATCCACCCTTCCAGATCTTTGAGATAACATCTTTGACATCCTTTGAATTATAATCAAAAACAACTGCCGCTTTATAAGCATCATTTTGACTGACATCCCCAGCCTCGTAAGTTTGCGCCAACACGCTGAGAAATCCCCATGAAAGCTCCCGTCCGTACATTTCCGGTTCGGACAACTTGTAATACACACCATTCAAAGCACTTCGGAATCCCGTGTAATCCTTAAATGTCTTCTCGTCACTCGCCTGATTATCCGACTCCACGTCCAACCAACTATTACACGCCGCTAACCCGAACAGCATCAACAACAACAAGTAATTATATCGTATCATAATCATCTATTTTAAAAACTTGCATTTAAGGTCAAATTAAAAGTTCTGGCAAAGGGATAAGACAACCCCCGCTCTTGTTTCACGCTCGAAATCGTGAATATATCCTTCATGTTAAACGATAACCGCAACATACTCATCCGCATTTTCTTCAATAAGTCTTTATCGAAATCATACCCTATCGTGAGTGAATTAAAGTTCAACATATTGTAATCCTGCACGAAACGAGAGGTTGGCAGAGTCACGTTATTCCGGTCTTTAATTGACTTCAAACGTGTCAACTCCCCGGGCTTTGCCCATCGCTCCGTGAGAACACGCTTGTCCGCGTTCGTTTCGTACAACTTCACGTTCTCCACCTTATCGACCAAAGTCTGGTTATACACCTGTCCCCCGAACTCATACATAAACGTGGCAAATAACGTGAACCGCTTCCACTGCAAATTCACCCCGAAAGAACCCGTTGCATCCGGTTCCGTGTCACCTAAAATAGACTGTTGGCTGGATGTCCACTCCTGAATGACCTGACCACTCCGGTCAAGAAACAACTCGCTCCCGTTACTCGGGTTTATTCCCAAAGAACGCATCCCGTAAATAGCCGTCAAAGAACCTCCTTCCTCGTATTTCAGCAAAGGTTTGCTATACTTCAAATCCTGTTTGTTGAAAACGTTATCAAAGTATTCATCAAATTTCTCGTTTACCCGTTCATTATACGCCTTCAAGGATTCAGAAATCTTCAATATTTTGTTCCGGTTATGTGCCAGATTCCCGAACACGGCAACCATCCAATCTTTATTCTGGAGAATATTAAAACGGACATCCAATTCGAACCCCTTATTCTCCACCTCACCCATATTATCCTTGTAAGAAGTAAAACCGGTATGGGTAGGAATCGTCACATCCGTGATCAAATCCTTGGTCTTTTTATTATACCACGTAAACTTCGTATAAATCGCGTCATTCAAGAAACCCAACTCCAATTTCAAATCACGGGAAAAAGTCCGCTCCCATTTCAAATTCTCATTTCCCATATAGTGCAAGTAAATACCGCCACCCGTGGAATAATACGAATTCGTAACATCATAAGTATGCTTGGCAGCGTAAGCAGGGAAATTGGTTTTTCCCAACACTCCCATGGTCCCCGTGATCTTCAACAAGCTCACCACATCCTGCGCTTTCATAAACTCGTAATTATGCACGTTCAACCCGACACCCCCGGAATAAAACGGAGCATATTTCTTGTCTGCCCCGAACTCGGACGAACCGTCCAGACGCCACGAGGCATCAAGTAAATAAATATCGTTATACGTGTAGTTTAATGAAACAAACGCCCCGAACAGCCGCTTTTTATTATCCGAATACGTGGGTACATCATCCACGTTCTCCGCGAAAGCCGGGGTACTCAATTCACCCGAAGGAAATCCCAAATATTTCTCCACCGAACTATTCGTACTCTCCGTGTTCGTGTTCAATCCCAACGAAAAATTCATATTATGCTTCTTTATCGCCTGCACGTAATTCAACACGAAATTGGTATTCCATTTCACCAATCTCCTCTTACTCAAATTCAACGAACCTTTCTTGTCATCATCCACGTTGTAAAACGAAGAAGAAAGCGGGTCTTTAAAAACTTTTGTTTCAGTATCGGTCAAAGTTACCGCTACCTGTCCTTTAAAATAAAGACTCTTCGTGATATACCAGTTCAAACTCAGATTATTCGTCAAATCCTGTATTTTACTTTTATCAAAACTCTTCAACATTTTCGCCTCGTACAACGGATTTTTCGTGCCACTCATACCCCCATGCCAAAGTTTTGTCTGCTCGACATAATTTCCGTCCGCATCCTTCAATTCATCATATGGCAACTTCTTCGTGTAATCATTGAAATTTCCATAAGGAGAATTTTCTGATTTCGTGACCGTATAAGCAATCTGATTCTTCAACTGCATCCCGCCGATACGGTAATCCAAGTAAAATCCAGCTCCCAAGCGCTCTCGGAAAGATCCTTTCATCACTCCATTCTGGTTATCGTAATTCAGATCCACGTTAAAACGCATATTCTCGGAACCACCCTGAATGGCAAGACTATGTTTATGATTAAATTCGTTCTGCAAAGGTTGTGACAACCAGTCCGTGTTTACCCCCCGAATAATGTTCGACAACTTCGCCTCGTACTCGCTTAAAAGAGTATAAGACGAATTAATGTTGGAAGTCGGTTCATAATACCCTGCCAACCGCTCAGCCTCGAGCAATTCTTTAGCACTCATCAGGTTATAATCCGACAAATCCGGAGCGGTAAGCGCACCCGTGAAATTATACATCACGTTCAACTGTCCCGGTTTCGGCGCCACCGTTTCAATCACCACCACACCGTTAGCCGCACGGGAACCGTAAATAGCCGTAGCCGCGGCATCCTTCAATATCGTGATACTCTCTATACGGTTCGGGTCAAAATCATACACCTTTTGCACCGTCACCTCGAAACCGTCCATAATAAAAATAGGTGAATTGGGATTATTACTCAAAGCCGATTCGGAAAGGCTCTCCTTATCCAAATCCATCACCCCGATACCGGAACGTCCCCGGATATAAAACTCCGGCAATGTATTCGGGTCTGCTCCCATTTCGTTATTTTTCATGATACGCAATGAAGGATCAAACACCTGCAACACATCGATCACGTTGGTCGGCGATACCTTGAACAACTCCTCTTTATCCACCCTTACCGCGTTTCCGGTAAAACTGGACTTTTTCACGTTAGCGTATCCCGTCACGACCACCTCTTCCATTTGTTTCACGTCAGGTTTCATCTTCACGGTCACCTCCCGCGTGCTATCCGTTACCACAACTTCCTGAGTTTCGAAACCGATAAAAGAGAATACCAAAGTTATGGGTAATTTCATCGTCAACGCACTTTTGAATTTTCCATCCGCATCACTGACGAAACCCGTACTTGTTCCCTTGAGCATAATCGTTACTCCCGGCAACGGCTCGTTCAGGTCATCGTACACCACACCGCGCACTTCCGGCACTTTCGTGTCTTTCTTTACTTCCCGAATTTCCAAAATCAACACGAAATTCTCCTTCTCCTCGTACCGCACCTGCTTCCCCGCGAACACCTGTTTCAACGCTTCGTCAATAGTGGCATTCACTAACTTCACGTTCACCTTTTCATTCATATCCACCTGCACATTACTGTAAAAGAAATCCTTCCCGAACTCTTTTCCCAACATACGCAGCACCTGATTGATCGGAGTATCCTTCACTTCCAAAGAAACCCTACGTTCCTGCCCATGTGCCACCTGCACGCCGCACACGATACTCAACAAACAAAAAAAACTAGCCAAACGCATCATCGATAACATTTTTTTTCGTCCTAACCGCGTAAACCGGTTAGGCTCTCGATTATTTTCCATATATTTGCATTTAAGGTTATACATAGCTTTGTTCTCTCTCAAACAGTAACAAAGCAATTACCACTCAAAACCGGGGAAGTCTAGCCACTTCCTCGATTTTTATTTTCCAGATATTATAATATTTTCTCCTTTCACGCTAAACCGCACAAAACTCGTTGCCTCAATCATCTCGATCAAATCGCTCAACGGTCTAAATTTCAACATCGCCCCGGAAAAACGAATATCTTTCAAATTATCATCATCAAAAGATATTTTCACGTCATACCAGCGGGAAACCTGCCGGGCGATATCTTCCAAACGGGAATTATCAAAACTAAACTTCCCGTTCACCCAAGACGTGACATACGACACATCGACATCCTGCACCTCAATTTTTCCACCCGCAGTCAACGCCTGTTGTCCCGGTTCCAGTACCACCGACTCTCCCCCGCGGGCATCCACCCGCACCGCCCCGTTCACGAGCGTCATCACGGCATCACGATCTTCCTCGTAAGCCGAAACGTTGAACTCCGTACCCAACACGCGTACGTCGGCACGTTCCGTTGTCACGTAAAACGGTCTTGATGAATCTTTCTTCACCTTAAAATAAGCCTCTCCCACCAATCGTACCCTTCTCTCCCCCGCGGCAAAGCGTTCCGGTATTTCCAGCGAAGAAGCGGAATTCAACCAAACAACCGACCCGTCTTCCAACACCATTCGATACTCCCCTCCATTCGGGATCACCAATTTATGCACCCGCCGTTCCAGTCCTTCATCACCATTCCCTCCCTCGTAACGCAACACCCGGTTGGAATCCACCCGCACTACCGCTCCCCCGTCCCCAGTCAGCAAAGTATCTTTCATCATTTCGTCGATTGCCACTTGTACCCCGTTCGCCCACACGATATACGCCTGTTCTTTCCCGGGCACCGCCACTTTCGCGAAAATACGATGTTCCTCCTCTTTATTTTTCCCATCATTCCACAACAAGTAGCTCCCCACGCTCACGAGTAAAATACCGACCGCAACATAACGCATCCACCCCGCAACAAACCGCACCCGTCGTTTTTTATGCTTCTTAACCGACTGCAAACGTCCTTGCACATCCGGGTGAAATTCTTCCCGCAACACGGACAACCGCTGCCGCACCGCTTCAAATTCCCGCAAGATTCGTTCGTGAGCCTCCGACTCTGCCAACCACCCGGACAATTCCTTCTCATCCGCGGCAGAAAGTTCCCCGTCAATCCTTTTTACCAATAATTCTTCTATTCTCTCGTTCATAAAATGACAAGCTGATTTATATTCTTCGTGAGAGGACGCACAAGAATAAAAAAAGGGTGAAAAGAAAACAGAATATTTTTCAAAAAAATAAATTACCGCCCATTAAACCCCTCACCCACATAAAAATAATAGAACAAAACAGAAATCTCTCCCGACGTAAATTTCTTTCTCAACACCCGGTAAGCAATCTTCATTTGCGTTTTGACCGTATTGACCGAGATATCCAATTTCTCTGCCGCCTCCGCGTACTTCATATCTTCGAGTACGACCAATTTTAAAACAACACGGCATTGCTCCGGCAAACTTTCCACGGCATCCCACACGTATTTCCAATCCTCCGCCAAAATCTCTTCCGTTTCCATCTCCGACAATGCCTCCAACCCCACGTGAGGTCTTTGTCGGCGCACATAACTGACACAACCGTTTCGCACCGCCACGTAAAGATAACTATCCAGTGAAATATCGCTGCTAATCTTCAAGTTATTCTCCCATATCCGGACAAAAACATCCTGCACGATATCCTCCGCCACGTCATATGATCCCACGAAAGCCCGTGCAAAACGGCACAAGTCCTCGTAACGGGTTGTAAACAGGTAATCAAAAGCCGGTTCGTACCCCTTTTTCAAATCTTGTACCAACTGATTTACATCATATTTTACTCGCTCCGTCATACTAGCTATCTAAATTCCACATTACAAATGTAAAGAAATATATTATTCCCGAACACATTTATTTCCGAATAAAACTTATTCGTTCCTAATAATTCTGTAAAATGTAATCTCATTTCCTATTTTCGCTACCGCTGTTTCCGGTAGCTCAATATAGCCCAATAGTATAACACCGCAGCGAATGCAGCCAACGTCCCCAACTGGGGCATGATGTTCTGGATGCCGCTTCCCTTGAGGTAAACCATACGCATGATTTCCATGAAGTAACGCAATGGATTGGCATAAGTGATGTATCGCGCCCAACGGGGCATACTGCTGATCGGGGTAAACAAACCGCTCATCAGTATAAAAATAAGCATACAGAACCACATGACGAACATCGCTTGTTGCATGGTCGCCGAATAATTGGAGATCACCAGCCCGAAACCGGAGACGACCAGCACGAAAACGAGGGTGGCTATATATATCGTAAAGATACTTCCTTCCGGCGTGAGCCCGTACACCAGCCAAGCCAACAACATACAAAGATTCAGTACCAGAAAACCGATTACCCAGTATGGCAATAATTTGCCCAGCGTGAACGTGAAGCGACTGACCGGGGTAACATTGATTTGTTCTATTGTCCCGACCTCCTTTTCACTCACCACGTTCAACGCCGGAAGAAACCCGCAAAGCATGACGAGTACCATGGTCATGAGCGCAGGCACCATGAAAACCTTGTAATTCAAGTGCTGATTAAATTGATAGCGCACGGAAGCCGTATTATCCGCCGGCGATAGAATCCGCATCAGATAAGAACTTCCCAAGCTGCCTTTCGAGCCGTTCACGGCATTAATAACGACCGAAGCCGAGGTCGCTCGCCCGTTCACT